>CALGTJ010000648.1 GCA_937901435.1 uncultured Rhodobacter sp.
TATCGAGGAGCCGACATTCGCTGCGGCTTGAACGAACGAATGGGGTGCGGACAAACCGAGCTTTCGCTGCACTTGCGCCAATGACCGCATTTGGAAATAGCGGTTATCTTTATAGAATTCTTGCCTGAGAGAAATGGCATCCGATATTGGCAACACAAAAACGGGTAGCTGCCAAAAAAATTAAGTATTTTAAAACAGACCCATGGCAGTTCAAACCTGACTGTTGGGCATTTTTCCAGCTGAGAGGAAATACCACCTCAAAACCTGCTTGACTGCGTGTACCGCCCATACTCAGAAAAGTTCAGCTCCAGCTTAACCGATCGCTGACCCCGACGAGATTGAGACCAAGGAATTTGGTCTTGATGCGGTTTACAGCCTCCTGTGCATTCAGCTCGTCAAACTCACTTGCATGAATGCCACCTACAATAAAATAGGCATCAAACCCGTTGTCAGCAGCGCCTTTGATATCCGTTGCCAACCCATCACCGATGGCCAGCAATCTGCTTTTCGGGATATCTCGACCCGTCAAGGAAGCTGCTCGTCTCAACGCCTCTTCATAAATTGCCGGTTCCGGCTTTCCTGCAAAGCTCACTTTGCCACCCAGATGTGCATAGCGCTGTGCGATAGAGCCTGCACAGATCACCATGCGGTTGCCGCTTCGCACAACTAAATCGGGATTTGCGCAAATCATCTCGACGGCGTTTTCGTGCATTTGCTCAAGAAGGTCGTGGTAGATATCAGTAGTCTCAATCGTGTCGTCCAGCGGACCGGTCAGCAGGCATAGCTTGGCGTCTGAGTGATCGACAATCGGGTTCGTCAGGCCCTCCAGAATGGAGTTATCCCGCTCCGGACCAAAGTGGAACAACGGCGCGTCGGGTTGTTTCGCAATCAACTGCGCGGTGACGTCGCCAGATGTAATAATGCTATCGAACGATTCAGGTGGAACACCAAGACGCGCCAACTGAGGGTAGATATCTTTGGAAAGGCGCGGCGCATTGGTGATCAGAATGACAAACCGACCAAAGGCACGGGCCCTGCACAACGCATCGACGGCATCGCTGAACGCGGCATCCCCGTTATGAAGCACTCCCCATATGTCACAGAGCAGGCCATCGTAGCGATCAAGGAGTTCACTCAACGGAGCAATTCGGGCAGACGGGCGCAATAGGGGGCTGATGTGATCCATGGATAAGATGGGGTAGGTTTCAGCAGGTCTCTGGTCAAGCGGAACCTTGGAGTTGGGAAGTTCTCGGTATTCATATCATCGGGTATAGTGCATTTATTCCTTGCTATCTGATTGGTTTGTCCATATAGCTTGATTCTCAGGCGCTCTATCAAATCGCCGACACGTTCTTCTAAGGTCAATCGTAGCAGATCAGGATATCTGAAACTGCAGCTGGATGTTTCCGGTCAAAACCCAACGCCACCCAAAAAGTTGTGCGTTGGCCGCCCCTTGCGACCTTCGATTTTGCTCTACTACTGTTCTGAGGCTGTTTTACAGCACATGAGGCCCGCCTGATCCGCACGTATTGCCGGGATCAGGTGTCTTTTGCTTATTTTGCGAATTATTTCTGCAAACGTTCAATTTCCGGACGATTTATCAACAGCACCCCCGTAGGTGCTGCGCTTTCGAACTCGATTTGTGCCCTCTCGATGTCTCCGGCCGACCCTCGGGCGCGGACGTATTATGGGCGTGACTGCCTCATGGCTCCGATCATGTGGCGGTTGGAGCATGACCAAATGTTAGACAAGTATCTGCTTTTCACCCCGGGCCCTGTGAACGTGGCCGAAACCCTGCGCGCGGCCATCTGCAAACAGGACATCTGCCACCGCGAACCTGATTTTGATGCGCTACTGGGCAGTATCGAACACAAACTGCTCTCGCTGTTTCAGATCAGAAACCGCGCGCGATACCGTGCTGTAGTGATCACCGGTTCCGGCACTGCAGCAAACGAGGCGATCCTGTCTTCTGTGGTTGGCAAAGGCGCGATCCTGATCCTATCGAATGGCGAATTTGGCGGGCGACTGCACAAGACATCGTGCATCCACAACAAGCACACCCATCTGATTGAAATACCTTGGGGTACACCGTTCGATCCAATCCAAATTGCCGCGTATCTGACGGCCCATAAGATCGATGTAGTGGCGATGGTCCATCACGAGACGTGTTCGGGGATGCTGAACCCGTTGGCAGAAATCGGTGCCTTGGCCAAAGCGGCTGGGGCCTTGTTTGTGGTCGATGGTGTCAGTTCTGTGGGTGCAGAGGTGATCGACATGGAGGCGTGCCATATCGCATTTGTGTCCAGTTCCAGTTCCAAGGCCATCGGTTCTTATCCCGGCTTGTCCTTTGTTGTGGGACGGAAAAAGCAATTTAAACGGCTGAAGCACCATGCGGCGAAGACGACGTACCTTAACCTCGCTACATTTTACGCCTTTCTGAAACATCACAGCCAGACACCGAATACACCCGCTGTGCCGCTGTTCTTTGCTCTGGATCAGGCGCTGAAAGATATCCTGCGGGAAGGTGTGATCAAACGCTATGCGCGCATCAAGGCCCGTGCGGATCTGCTGCGTGAAGGCATGCGCAGGCTGAACCTCGACTTCTTGATCGACGAGGCGGACATGTGTTCGATCCTGACTACGGTGCGGGTGCCGCCATCGATTTCCGTGCGTGATCTACGCGACCGGCTGCGGGAGAAATCGATCATCATCTACGAAGGTAAAGGGTGCTTTGCGGGCAAGGTCTTTCAGGTGGGCAATATCGGTGAGCTGTCCGACTACGACATCCGGTTTTTCCTTGCCGCTCTCAAAGACGTGTTGCTGACGTTGCAGGCTGAGGCCGCTGAACTTGTCGCCCCCGTCCGGCCAAAAGCGGCAACCTTGGTCATGTTGCCTACGCCAGATCGCCAGCAAGCGAAGGTGGTGTCATGACAGGTAAGCTGACACAGCTTTGGGCCACCAAGACCAAAGACGATGAATGGTGGTCGTCGTTTGTCACGGCACCGCTGGGCATCCTTGCCAACTACGCTGCCGTAGAGGTGCCGTGGATCACGCCGAACCGGATCACGGCGGCTTCATTCTTGGTGGCTGTGGTGGCGAGCATCGGAGTTCTTGTTGGGGGCACGGAATGTTTCATCGCGGCGGCAGTTCTGATCCACCTCAGTCACATCCTTGATTGTATGGACGGTCAAATGGCGCGGTATCGCGGCGTTTCCTCACCCGAAGGCAGTTACTATGACCGCCTGACCGATCAGGTGCAGGTCACCCTTTGGTTTGGGGCCGCTGGTTACGCCGCGTATGCTCAAACAGCCAGCGTGGTTCCCATCTTCCTCGCTATGATCGGCATCGCGTTCTACGGGTTGCGCGGATACGCCAAATACGTGGCCCTTGAGATCGAAACGGCCAGTGATCCAAATTATCCCAACGATATGGCGCGTTTGAAACAGGTGGAAACAGCAGCGGGCTTGGGTTTTGGCCTGCGCGCTAACTGGACGTGGTTTCTCAGGGAGCAGCGCAAAGTTTTCGCATTCGATGAGGGTGTGTTCATCTTCATGCTCTCTGCCGCCCTCGTCTTTGACCAACTCATCCCGATGCTTTGGGTTTTTGCGGCCAGCCAACTGTTCTGGGGCACCTACAAGTCTTGGCTCAGAGGCAAGAATATTGGCGAGAACCAAAAACGGCCCCTCCCAAAGTAGTACCTCTCATTCCGCCTCAAATAGGAAACAACGATATGAAAAACGAAATCAATCGCCCGCCCATGGCCGTTATTCTGGCCGCAGGTATCGGCTCGCGGCTCAGCCCGCTGACCGACAACTGCCCAAAGAGCCTGTTGTCAGTTGGTGGGTCTGTCATTCTGGAAAGGATGATCCGCAATTGTCTGAGTTGCGGCATGTCCCAGTTCGTGTTGGTGTTGGGTCATAGGGCAGAGGAGATCAAGCAATTCGTCGACAAAACCTTTCGCGGCATCCGCGTGACCTATGTGATCAACGACCGCTACCGCGATACAAACACGGGTTATTCCCTGATGCTTGCCGCACCCGCCATTGGCACGTCCGAGTTTATCAAATTCGATGCAGACGTCGTGTTTGACGTGAAAATTTTGCGCCAACTTGTCGATAGCGACCATGCAAACGTCTTGTGCATTGATCAAAATATAGCCCTTGAAGACGAAGAGGTTAAGGTCATCACAGATGACCATATGCAGGTGCTTGAAGTTGGCAAGTCCGTTGATCCCAAGCTGGCACTTGGCGAGTCCATTGGGATCGAGAAAATCAGCGCCAAAACGGGTTCCCTGCTTTTTGCGGAACTCGACGAGATGATGGAAAACAGAGAGCATTTTCAGGAGTATTACGAGGCCGCTTATGCGCGGCTTGTGGTGCAAGGGACGGTCTTTCGTGCACTTGATATCACCGGAGTGAATTGGACCGAGATTGATACCGCGACAGATTATGCTGCGGCAAACGCGATGTTTGGAACGCCGATCTCGACCATTTCACGTGGGCAACAAAAAGCGATAGACGAGGCCGCCGAAAAGGCAGGCACGTCTGCGTAGCCCTCACCAGTCAACACCATCCTGCGCCATGTATGGGCAATGGGTGGACGACCGCAGTCAAGCCGCTGCCATTCCGGCACCGGATCGCTGCAATTTGGAAGGACATTCCATGGCCAAAGGTAAAAACAGTAACAAAGAGGCAAAGAAGCCAAAGCAAGAAAAGCCGAAAGTGTTGGCGACATCGAATTCCAACGCCGGAAAAGCTGATCTTTCCATTGCTGGTAAAAAGGTGAAGTAACGCTTTGAGGTCGACTGCAACGAGGCTCATTCTCGGAAAAAGCATTTTCGATGAAATATACTTCTTGGCCCTATTGTAGTCGCCTCTCACCATAGCCAACTCAACAATATTGGCACTCTGGTGTGGCGAGTGCCAACACGTTTCTAAGCATGCCACCCCTATCTGGAAATCTTGAAAAGGAGTATTTCCATGCTGTTTACCCCCCTACATGACCGTGTCTTGGTGCGCCGCACCGAAGAAGACGAAAAAACATCCGGCGGCTTGATCATCCCCGAAACGGCCAAGGAAAAACCACAACGCGGTGAAGTTGTGTCTGTCGGTGCAGGTGCTAAAGATGAAACTGGCGCACGCATTTCGATGGATGTCAAAGCGGGCGACCAAATCCTGTTCGGCAAATGGTCTGGCACTGAAATTAAGATCGACGGCGAAGAGCTGATGATCATGAAGGAGAGCGACATCTTGGGCATTATGGCCTGAACGACGCTGTCTCTTTCACATAATTTTCAAATAGGAATACCGACATGTCTGCAAAAGACGTCAAATTCGGCACGGACTCCCGTGACCGCATGCTCAAGGGCATCAACACACTTGCCAACGCGGTAAAGGTAACGCTGGGGCCAAAGGGTCGCAATGTGGTGATCGACAAGTCCTACGGTGCGCCCCGTATCACCAAGGACGGCGTTACAGTCGCCAAGGAAATCGAACTGTCAGACCCATTCGAAAATATGGGTGCGCAGCTCGTCAAAGACGTCGCATCCCGCACCAATGATGAGGCTGGTGACGGCACAACCACAGCGACAGTTCTGGCGCAAGCAATCGTGAAGGAAGGCATGAAATCAGTTGCGGCGGGGATGAACCCGATGGATCTGAAACGTGGCATCGATAAAGCTGTCACCGCTGTTGTTGCCGAGATCAAAACCATGTCACGTCCAGTGGGTGATACGGCTGAGATTGCCAAAGTCGGCACCATCTCTGCCAATGGCGAAGAAGCAATCGGTCAACAGATCGCTGACGCGATGGCAAAGGTCGGTAACGAAGGCGTCATTACCGTCGAAGAGAACAAAGGTCTTGAGACAGAGACTGAAGTTGTTGAGGGCATGCAATTTGATCGCGGCTACCTCAGCCCTTACTTCGTCACGGAACCTGCTAAAATGACGGCAAACCTCGAAGACTGTGTCATCTTGCTTCACCAGAAAAAGCTGACATCTCTGGCGCCAATGGTGCCTTTGCTTGAAGCCGTTATGCAGGCGGACAAGCAGCTCTTGGTCATCGCCGAAGACATCGACGGCGAAGCGCTTGCAACGCTTGTTGTGAACAAACTGCGTGGGGGACTGAAGGTCGCTGGCGTCAAAGCACCCGGTTTCGGGGATCGTCGCAAAGCGATGATGCAAGACCTTGCCGTTCTTACAGGCGGCACAGTTATCTCAGAGGAGTTGGGCATCAAGCTTGAGAATGTCACAATGGACATGCTGGGTGATGCCAAGAAGATCACCATCACCAAAGACACCACAACCATCATTGATGGGGCTGGTGAAAAGTCGGAAATCGCAGCACGGGTCACGCAGATCCGCGCACAGCTTGAAGACACGGATTCCGATTACGACAAAGAAAAACTGCAAGAGCGCCTCGCCAAACTTGCTGGTGGTGTTGCGGTGATCAAGGTCGGCGGCGCGACCGAGATCGAGGTGAAGGAGCGTAAGGACCGTGTTGACGACGCATTAAACGCAACACGCGCGGCTGTCGAAGAAGGCGTCGTACCGGGTGGTGGTGTCGCATTGGTGCATGCTGGCAAGGTCTTGCAGGGCCTTACAGGTGACAACCCGGATCAGTCGGCTGGGATCGCGATCATTCGCAAGGCGCTGCAGGCACCTCTGCGTCAAATTGCTGAAAATGCGGGTGTTGATGGATCGGTCGTTGCAGGAAAGATCGTCCAGAACACCAGCAAGACGTTTGGCTATGATGCGCAATCCGAGCAGTACGGTGACATGCTGAAGGCTGGTATCATCGACCCGACCAAGGTCGTTCGGATTGCACTGCAATATGCCGCGTCAGTTGCGGGGCTTTTGATCACAACCGAGGCGATGGTTGCTGACAAACCAGCGAAAGCTGGCGGGAACAGCATGTCCGGTATGGGTGGTATGGGCGGCATGATGTAAACCAACCGCAAACAAGGTCCGCAGGCATGTGTCTGCGGGCTGTCTCGTCTGCGTGCATATATAACTTA
>CALGTJ010000649.1 GCA_937901435.1 uncultured Rhodobacter sp.
CCAAGCAGCGTTGAGTGTATCAGGTTCTGCCGAAAACGCTTTAGCGTCCGGCCGCTTCCAAGGCGGGACGGATCTTGTCCACCAGAACGCGCTCTGTAATGGGTCCGGCAAAGCGCAGAATCACCTTGCCCTCGCCATTGATCACAAAGGTTTCGGGCACGCCATAAAACCCCCAGTTCAGCGCCATACGCCCGTTGTTATCGGTGCCGATGGCGGCATAGGGGTTGCCCAGTTCGTCCAGAAAATTCAGCGCGTTACCCGGCTGGTCTTTGTAATTCACACCGTAGATGACCACGCCTTCCCCGGATAGTTTTTCCAGTGCCGGATGCTCGGCCCGGCACGGCCCGCACCAACTGGCCCAATAATTGACCAGCTTGGCCCCGCCCGTGCGCAACGCCGCATCATCGAAGCTGTCCAGATTGCCCAAGGCCTCGACCTGCACCGCAGGGGCCGCTCTGCCCTCTATAGCAGACGGCAGCGCCTCTGGATCCTCGCGTTGCATCCCGATGTAGAACATAGCCGCAAGACCGGCAAAGATCACCGGCGGCAGCACCATAAGCACAGAGACTTTAGCCATTTTTACGCCGCCTTTCCGCCGCGTCCAGCCGCCGCTTCATCCGCCGTCCCTGCCAGAGAGTCAGCAGGACAATCGCCGCCAGTAACACAAGACTGATGGCATAAGCACTTAAAACGGTGCCCGCGTATTTCCCAAGCTCGGGCATCATGCCAGACGCTCGCGCAATTCGATCGCCTTCAGGCGGCGGGCACGGATTTCGGTTTTGGTGCGCGCCAGAACCAGCACGAGGAACAACAGGATGAACCCGGCGATGGCCACAAGCAGCGGAATAAAGAACACATCCGCCACGTTTTCCTCTTTATCAAGGCTCAGGGACGCGCCCTGATGCAGGCCCTGATTCCAGAAGTTCACCGCATAGCGGCTGAGCACCGCAAAGACCGACCCGACCAGACATAGAACCGCTGTCAGATCGGCGGCGGTGTCGGGCGATTCAATGGCTTGCCACAGGGCGATATAGCCAAGGTAAAACAGGAATAGGATCAGGAACGACGTCAGGCGCGGATCCCATTCCCACCATGTGCCCCACATCGGCTGCCCCCAGATCGCGCCCGTCACCAAGGCAATCAGGGTAAAGGTGATGCCGACAGGCGCGGCGGCCTTGGCGGCCAAAGCGCTGACGTGGTGGCGGCGGATCAGCCAGATCAGCGAGGCCACCAGCATCATCACCCAGGCATTGATCGCCATCATCGCGGCGGGCACATGCAGATAGATGATCTTGACGGTCGAGCCTTGGCGGAAATCGTCAGGCGTGAAAAAGAAACCCCAGATCAGCCCGACAGTCAGGCAGATCGCGGTCAAACCGGTCAGCCACGGCAGCACCGCATCGGCGGTGGCCATGAACTTTTTCGGATTGGCATATTCCCAGAGCGACATGGCATTTCCTTACGCGTTCGGCGGTGGTCCAACAAGGGGTTTACAGGGTCCAGAATGCCGCATCTACGCCGCATCTACACTGTGTCAACGGTCCGGTTGCATGAAAAAACAAGGGGTTTTGCGCCCCGCGTCGGTCCGCGCTCACCGAAGGTTGATCCGCAGCGCAGCCGCGGCGGCAAAAGGCAACAGCGCCATCGCGCCAAGGGTGATCCCGGCCATCAGCATCAGCGGGGTCGCGGTTTCCAACCCCAGCGCCCCACGTCGCACGGTCTCTGCCCCAAAGATCAGCGTCGGCATGTATAACGGCAGCACCAGCAGCGACACCAACAGACCGCCACGCTTGAGCCCAACAGTCAAAGCCGCCCCAAACGCGCCGATCATGCTTAGCGCCGGGGTGCCAAGGGCCAGCGTGATCACCACCCAAAAATACCCCTGCGGCGCGAGGTTCAGCAGCACGCCCAGAACCGGCGCGGCAAGGGTCAGCGGCAGGCCCGTCGTGACCCAATGAGCGGCGGTTTTCACCAGCACGACCCCCTCTAGCGGGATTGGCGCTGTGGCCAGCAGATCCAGCGAGCCGTCTTCGAAATCCAGTTGGAATATGCGGTCCAGCGACAGAAGGCAGGCAAGCAGCGCCCCGACCCAGAGCACGCCGGGGGCAATGATGCGCAGGGTCTCGCTTTGCGGGCCAACGCCGAAGGGGACCAGCACCGTGACGATCAGAAAGAACGCCAGCCCAAGACCAAAGCCGCCCCCCGCCCGCACCGCCAGCGTCATATCGCGCAGAAACAGGCGGATCACAGGAAGGCCCCGTCATTGTCGTCATCGAACTCATCCCCAAAGGCATCGCCCTGCGCAAAGGTCGCGCGATGGGGCGTGATGTCGAACAGCCGCGCCTCTAACCCCAGATCGATGTGGGTCGCAATCAGCGCCGCGCCGCCCTCTGCACAATGGGTGCGGACGGCCTGCGCGAACAGCGCCACAGAGGCCGTGTCCAGCGACACGGTCGGCTCGTCCAGCGCCCATAGGTTGCGCCCCGTGACCAGCAGGCGGGCCAGCCCAAGCCTGCGTTTTTGCCCCGCTGACAGGTTCTGCGCAGCCCGGTCGCGCAGGTCCTGCAGGTTGAACAGGTCCAGCGCGGTCTCGATTTCGCCCGTTCCATAAATGCCCGCCCAGAACCTCAGGTTTTCCTGCACCGTCAGCGTCGCTTTCAGCCCATCCGCATGCGCGCCATAGGCGATGGTTTCCGGGTCCGTCGTGATCTCTCCGCCCAAGGCGGGTTGCAGCCCGGCGATGGTACGCAGCAGGGTCGTTTTGCCTGCCCCGTTGGGACCGCGCAGCACCATGACCTCGCCCGGCGCAAGCGTGAAATTCACGCCCTGCAGCACAGGCAAGCCACCGCGTGCGACGGCCAGATCACGGACTTCCAACAGAAAAGGGGCCTCTGGCAGCATCTAGACGGACACCATCTAGACGGGCAGCAAGGCGGCAGCGATGCGCCGACCTTCGCTGAGCAGGACGTTGTAGGTGCGGCAGGCGGGGGGCGAGGCCATGCTTTCCACGCCGATCCCGACGGCCTCTAACGCGTTGCGCATGTGGGCAGGAATATGGGCGATCTCGGCCCCGGTGCCGACAAAGATCACATCGACCTCGCCCACCAGCGCCAGCAACGCCTCAAGATCCTCGAACCCATCCCATTTGCGCACGCCCGTGGGCAGGACAAGCACCGCGCCCTCGACCACCTCTCCGCCGATGCGGAAAAAGCCGGGGCCATAGCCGTCGATGGGGCGCGAGCCGTCATAGGTGATTTCGTTCAGTCGCATATCAATCCGTTTCGTTCATTCAGTCCCAAATCGGCAGGCCACTGAGGACAGAGCCTGCAATGATCCCATAGGCCACCCAGCGATAGACCGTCTCGCGGCCGGGGTCAAAGATCAAGCTGCCGATCCAGATCGCAAAGAAGTAGATCGGGGTCAGGATCAGCCCGATCAACAGCGGTGTCGCGTCCAGCACGCCCTTGAATGCGAAAATCGAGATCGCCAGAATGTCGATGAGCACCAGAAACAAAAACGCATTGGCCCGGATCACGCTGGGCGGCAGCGGGCGCATCATATAGAGCATGATCACGGGCGGGCCACCGATGCCGACCGAGCCGCTTAACAGGCCCGACAGCCCGCCGATCACGTAGAGCATCGGCTTGCGCACGATCCCATGATAGCGCACGCCCGATATCAGCAGCACCAGCAGCAGAGCGGTGACCCCCGAAACCACGTAGCGGAAAGAGGTCGGATCCATCGCCAAGAGCAGCGCCAGCCCAAAGGGGATGCCGACCAAGGCCCCTGCCCCCAGACGGATCAGCTCTGACGGCAGGCCATCTCGCAGCGCGCGCGGGATCGCCGGGATCGGGCCGATCAGATCCATCACCAGCATCGCCGTGATCACCCAGATCGGCGGCAAAACCTGTGCGGCGATCGGGACAAAGACCATCGCTGTGCCAAAGCCGGAAAAGCCCCGGACCATGCCAGCCAAAGCTGCGCCAAAGACCAGAAACCAAAGGCCCGGATAGGCCAGAGCCTCTGCCCAGACCTGCGTCACGCGCTAACGCCTGTGGACATATCTATGCCCTAGGGATCGGTATTGGCGAATTGGTTGCCGGTGTTGTCGGTCGGCTTGGACCAGTCGCGCTTGGTGCCCAGCATCAGCACGATGTTCTTGGCCACATAGACCGAAGAATAGGTGCCCACAATCACGCCCCAGAAGATCGCAAAGACAAAGCCCCGGATCACGTCTCCGCCCAGGATCAGAAGGGCCAAGAGCGCCAGCAATGTGGTACCGGATGTCATCACGGTCCGGCTTAGCGTTTCGTTCACCGACAGGTTCATCACATCGCGCAGGGGCTTGGTCTTGTATTTGATCAGGTTCTCGCGCACCCGGTCAAAAATCACCACCGTGTCGTTGATCGAATAGCCCACGATGGTCAGCAGCGCCGCAATCGTCGCCAGATCAAAGCGGATCTGAAACGCGGCAAAGATGCCGATGGTCAGCACGACGTCATGGAACAGCGCCGCAACCGCGCCAACCGAAAACTGCCACTCAAACCGCAGCCAGATGTAGAACAGGATCGCCGCAAGGGACAGCCCGACCGCAACCACCGCAGAGCGCACCAATTCGCCAGAGACCTTGGGGCCGACGCTTTCCACCGAGGGGAAGGTGATCGAGGGGTCCACGCCCTGCAAGGCCGCCTCGACCGCCAGAATGGTGTCTGCCGTCACGCTTTCGACGCCGTCCTGCGCCTGAATGCGCAGCATTGCGACGTTTCTCTCTGGGCCAAAGGTCGGATCAAAGACTTCGGTGATCGAGATATCACCCAGATTCAGCGGCGCGATCGCGTCGCGATAGGCCCCCACATCGACCACCTGCACCGATTCCGTGCGGATCGTCGTGCCGCCCCGAAAGTCGATGCCAAAGTTCAGACCGACCGTGATCCACAGCACCAGCGACAGGATGACCGCAACGATGGACGCGCCCAGCGTCGCCTTGGCGTAATAGAAAAAGTCCCAGGAAGTATCTTGAGGAACGAGACGTAACCGCATGATATCAAACCTCTATTATCTTGGGACGGCGACGCTCGAACCAGATCACGATGATCAGACGCGTCACGAAAATGGCGGTAAAGATCGAGGTGATGATCCCCAGACCCAGCGTGATCGAAAAGCCGCGCACAGGACCACTGCCCATCACGAACAGGATGGTCGCGATGATCAGCGTGGTCACATTGGCGTCGATAATCGCCGACAGCGCCTTTTCATAGCCAAGCTCAATCGCACGCGCCGGCCCATTGGCGGTCTTAAGCTCTTCTCGGATGCGCTCAAACACCAGCACATTGGCATCCACCGCCATCCCGATGGTCAACACGATCCCCGCGATCCCCGGAAGGGTCAGCGTGGCGCCGATGGAACTGAGCAGGCCAAAGATCAGCCCGACGTTGATCAGCAAGGCCACGTTGGCGATCAGGCCAAACCAGCCATAGCTGAGCGCCATGAATACCAGCACGCCCGCAAAAGCGACGATACAGGCAATGCGCCCGGCCTCGATACTGTCCTGCCCCAGTTCCGGGCCAATGGTGCGCTCTTCGAGAAAGGCCATCTCTGCCGGCAGGGCCCCGGCCCGCAGCAGCACCGCCAGTTCCGTTGATTCCGCAACAGAAAAGCTGCCGGTGATCTGCCCCGACCCGCCCGTAATCGCACTTTGGATCACAGGGGCACTGATGACCTCGTTGTCCAAGACAATCGCAAAGGGAGAGCCAATGTTTTCAGAGGTATAGACCCCAAACTTGCGCCCGCCCGCCGGGTTGAACCGAAAGTTCACCGAGGGCCGCCCGTTCTGGTCAAAGCCGGGTTGGGCGTCGGTCAGATCCTCGCCCGAAACGACCGGCGTCTGTTCAAGGATATAGAAAACGCCCTCTTCATTCAGCGAGGGCAGGATGACGTTGCGCGGCCCCGGTGACTGGCTGGCATCACCTGTGCGACCGACAACGGGCTGAAATGTCAGACGGGCTGTCGTGCCAATCAGCGCCTTCAACTCGCTGGCAGACCCGATACCGGGCACCTGAATAAGGATGCGGTCCGTCCCCTGCCGCTGAATCGTCGGCTCTCTTGTGCCAACCTCATCCACACGGCGGCGAATGATTTCAAGGCTTTGCTGAATAGTGCGATTGTCGGTCGCGGTTTTTTCCGCGTCCGACAGGCGCACCGTCAGATCCGCACCTGCCGCCGAGACCTCGATATCGTTCGATCCGACCCCGCTGAGCGACACCACCGGCGTTGCCAGCGCGCGCACGACCCCTAACGCCTTGGCCATGCCCTCTGGCTGCGAAATCCGCACCCGCAACTCTCCGGGCGTGGTGTCCTGACGGCGGATCGTGCCAACCTCGGGACGCACATCGCGCAGCGCGTCACGCACGTCTGGCCAAAGGCCGTTCATCCGGTCGGCGTAGACATCGGCCACTTTCACCTCGGCCAGCAGATGC
>CALGTJ010000650.1 GCA_937901435.1 uncultured Rhodobacter sp.
CTGATCCACCTTAACAGGGCCGCAAAGTGGTCGAAGAACTAGGACCACCTCTCACAACGGCGCGATCGGGGCGTCCGAACGCAACGCCGCACGGATTTTCAACGCGGATCATTGTTTCTTTGTGACCAATGGCACCAGCACCTCTAACAAGATGGTCTGGCACCACACGGTTGCGCCGGGTGACGTGGTTGTGGTCGACCGCAACTGTCACAAATCTATCCTGCACAGCATCATCATGACCGGGGCCATTCCGGTGTTCCTGAAACCGACACGCAATCACTATGGCATCATTGGGCCTATTCCAAAGTCAGAGTTCGGGATTGAGGCGATCAAGGACAAGATCCGCGCCAATCCGCTGCTGGCCCATGTGGATGCAGACACGGTCAAGCCGCGAATCATCACGCTGACTCAATCCACCTATGACGGGGTGCTGTATAATACCGAGACCATCAAGGACACGCTGGACGGCTATATCGACAACCTGCATTTCGACGAGGCCTGGCTGCCGCATGCGTCGTTCCATCAGTTTTACGGCCATTTTCACGCTATGGGGCGCAAGCGTGATCGTCCGCGCAATTCAGTGACATACGCGACCCAGTCCATTCACAAGCTGTTGGCCGGGATCAGTCAGGCCAGTCATATTCTGGTTCAGGACGGTCAGGACACCAAGCTGGACAGGCACCTCTTTAACGAGGCTTACCTGATGCACACCAGCACCAGCCCGCAATACAGCATCATCGCAAGCTGTGATGTGGCGGCCGCGATGATGGAGCCTCCGGGCGGGACCGCGCTGGTCGAGGAAAGCATCGCCGAAGCGCTCGATTTCCGCCGTGCCATGCGCAAGGTTGACGAGGAATATGGCGAGGGCGATTGGTGGTTCCAGCTTTGGGGACCAGAGTCGATTGGTGAAGAGGGCATCGGCACGCCCAAAGACTGGGAGTTGAAAAAGACCGATGCCGAAGGCGTGCAATCCTTTGACAACAAAGAGGCGTGGCATGGTTTTGGCGATATGGCGCCCGGTTTCAACATGCTGGACCCGATCAAGGCCACGGTCATCACGCCGGGTCTCAATCTTGACGGGCAGTTCGAAGAGTCAGGTATTCCGGCGTCTATCGTGACGAAATATCTGGCCGAACATGGCGTTGTGGTCGAAAAAACCGGCCTCTACAGCTTTTTCATCATGTTCACGATTGGCATTACCAAGGGTCGCTGGAATTCGTTGCTGACCGAATTGCAGCAGTTCAAGGATGACTACGACAAGAACACTCCGATGTGGCGGTCGATGCCGGAATTCTGCGCCAAACAGCCCCGCTACGAAAAGATGGGCCTGCGTGATCTGTGTCAGCATGTGCATGCGCTATATGCCAAATACGACGTGGCGATCCTGTCGACAGATATGTACCTGTCCGATCTGATGCCAGTGATGACCCCAAGCAGCGCGTTTTCCCATATCGCTGCCCGCACGACTCAACGCGTGCCGATTGACGATCTGGAGGGACGGATCACGACCAGCCTTGTGACGCCGTATCCGCCGGGTATCCCGCTGTTGATCCCCGGCGAGGTGTTTAACAAGAAGATCGTGGAATACCTGAAATTCAACAGAGCCTTTGCGCGGGAATGTCCGGGATTCGAAACCGATATTCACGGGTTGGTGCAGGAAGAAGATAAGAACGGACTGATCCAGTATTTTGCGGACTGTGTCGCGTTGGATTAGGGATCTGTGAGGGCAGGAGGGCAGATGCACGGTATCTGGTCTCTTGGCGCGATGTGGTTTGTGATTGTATCGGTGCCCTTGGCAGGCTGGGCCAAATGAGTGGCCTTGTTGAGATTGCGGTTTCACAGGCCACTCCTCTGCGCGAAATCGCGCGTTGTCGTTTTCTTTTTTGAGACAATGTGGTGACCTGAGAGCTGATTAGGAGTGCTGCGACCTGTTTGGGTGGGATTGGGCCTCTGTCAAAAAGGTGACACTGATATGAGGCGCTATAAAGGTGCATATTATCAGGAGAGTGTCCGATCTTCTGTGTATCTGTGATCTGGTTCATGCTTCCTGATAGG
>CALGTJ010000651.1 GCA_937901435.1 uncultured Rhodobacter sp.
GCCTGGAATTTCGCGTCGATGTCGTCGCGATAATCGGCCCAGAACTCGTAGTTATAAAGGAACGTGTTCTTGGCGTTCTCTGGGTCGGTTGGCATATGCGGCGCCATGTCGATGCCCAGCGTTGCGTGCTGACCAACCAGCGGGGCCGAAGAGGCACGTGCCGGACCGTAAGAAATATACTTGGCCTGATCCGCAAGACGCTGGGTGTCGGTTGCGAACATCACATAGTCCAGCGCACGCGCCTGACGCTCTGGCGACAGACCGGTCGGGATGATCCAGCCGTCAAGGTCGAACACTTGCGCGTCCCACAGCATTGCAACAGGCTGCTTTTGCTCTTCGATCAGCGAGAACAGACGACCGTTGTAGGTCGACCCCATGACGACTTCGCCATCGGCCAGCAGTTGTGGTGTGTCAGCACCGGCAGACCACCAGATCACATCGGCTTTGATGGTGTCCAGCTTGGCCAGCGCCTGATTTTGACCTTCCTCGGTCTCCAGCACGTCATACACGTCGGCCTTGGCCACACCGTCACAGAGCAGCGCCCATTCCATGTTGTTGATCGGACGCTTTTCCAGCGCGCGCTTGCCGGGATAAGCCTCGGTGTCGAACACATCGCAGACAGTCGTCGGAGGCGTGTCACCGACCATGTCGGTGCGATAGCCGAACGTTGTCGAATAAACGATCTGCGGGATGTAGCAGTCAGAGACCAGCAGGTCGCCAAAGTCTTCGGTCGCCGGCGTTCCGTCGGGGGCCGCTGCAAGCATAGTGTCAAAGTCGATTTCCATCGCCAGACCTTCGTCACACAGACGGATCGCGTCGGCAGCCACAACGTCAACAACGTCCCATGTGATGTTGTTCGCTTCGTTCATGGCGCGCAGTTTGGCCACGGCCTCGGCAGAACTGTCATCGTTGATGATCGTCACGCCGGTCATCTCGGAATAGGGGTCGTGATAAGCGTTTTTCTGGGAAGAGGTATAAGCGCCGCCCCAGGATACGATGGTCATTTCACTGGCCATGTGGCTTTCGGCGAACACTGGTGCGCCGATCAGCAGAGCGGCTGAGGCCATCATAAGTGTCTTCGTTGTCATAAGAGATATCTCCATGTTGTCGTTTCCCGGATGGTTCCCCCCTGCCCCGGGCAGGTTTCCCAAGGGGGTATTCTGATGTATCTTTGATCGGGCTGGCTTATCCTCTGGATCATGTCCGGTCACGCAACCCATGTTGATGCCGCCCCGTTACGATAGGCCGTCACGATAGGCCCTTGAGATATCGGGCGCGGCCCAAGTCGGGCGCACGCTATGCGTCGAGCGCCCGGCAATCCTGTGGCCGCCATCCGATGTCCAGGATCTCGCCGGGCTTGAGACGCGGCTGATCGGGTGCGTTACGGGTTTTGACAATGAAATTCTCATTGCCTGCGACCCGCAGACGGGTGCGATAGATGTCACCCATATAGATGAATTCCAGCACCTCAGCCTTCAGCGTATGCGCGTCGGGCAGCAGGCGATCCTTGTTGAACTCGACGCGCTCTGGGCGGATCGACACAAGCGTGCGCTCTCCGACCTTGCTCACGTTTACCGGGATCGTATCGATGACAGACCCGTCGTCCAGCTTTACCCCGGCCTTGTGTTCACTGATCGTCTGAACCGTGCCCATCATCGTGTTATTCTCACCGATGAATTGCGCGACAAAGCTGTTCTTTGGCTGCTCGTACAACTCGTCCGGTGGGGCAAGCTGCTGGATGCGGCCATCTTCGAACACCGCGACGCGGTCCGACATGGTCAGCGCCTCGGTCTGGTCGTGGGTCACATAGACCACGGTGATGCCCAGATTGTCTGCGATCCGCTTGATCTCGAACTGCATATGCTCGCGCAGCTGTTTGTCCAGCGCGCCAAGCGGTTCATCCATCAGCACCAGTTCGGCCTCGAACACCAGCGCGCGCGCAAGGGCGATACGCTGTTGCTGACCCCCGGATAGCTGAGCCGGACGACGCCCGCCAAACTCACCCATCTGAACCATGTCCAGCACGCGTTTCAATTTGCCCTCACGCTCGGACTTGCCCATCTTGCGGACTTCCAGCGGGAAGGACAGATTTTCTGCCACCGTCATATGCGGGAACAGGGCATAGTTCTGAAAGACCATGCCTATGCCACGTTTATGCGGGGGAATGTTGTTGATTTCCTGTCCTGCCAGCCGGATCTCGCCATGTGTGGCGGTCTCGAACCCTGCAAGCATCATCAGACAGGTGGTTTTGCCGGATCCCGAAGGCCCAAGCATTGTCAGAAATTCGCCTCTGCCGATTTCGAGATTGAGGTCTTTCACCACCAAAGTCTCGCCATCGTAGCTTTTCTGAACACGGTCAAAGGCGACGAATGCGCCGTCCGATTCGGTCGATGCCAAATTTAGCTCCCTGACTTCCGGTCGGGCATTTTTGCCCTTGTATCCAGTAAGCAAACCAAATCCCGCACCATTGCGCAACAGTCAGTGATTAAAACATGGCCTCGCGCCCCGGAAATAAGCTGAGTTTGGTCGATTGGGTCAGTATTTGATCGCAAAATGGTTGATATGAGCAGCCAAACCACGGGATTTGGTCAGATATCCTCTGCGTTACCATCGCCCAGGATGGCTCTTTCGCTTAGAAACGGGTGATAGCGCAGGGCCTCAAGCACTGCGATCTTGGCCAAAGCCTGTTTGCCCTGATTAAAAAGAATCAGCGATTTTCCCGCCAGCGCCCCGAAATGACGCGGCTCGCGCGCCAGGGTTTCGTCCACATCCGCCAGCGATTTTTCATACTCGCCGCGCAGGAAATAGATCGTCGCACGCTGGTTCCAGCCCTCTGCGTAATCCGGGTAACTTTCGATCAGCCGGTCCAATTGTTCGATCGCACCGAGATAGTCATAGGACTGCCGCCGGACCATTGCCGCATCCAGAACGGCCTGTGCCGTCGCATCGGGCGCGGTCAGCCACAGCTCCCAGATCTGGTTGGAATACTGGTCTGCCTCGGCTCTGGATTGCGAGGCGGCGAGGTCCCCCAGCAGATCCTCAAACGACTCCTGCGCCTGTGCGGACAGCGCGGTGAGCGAGAGGCAAAAACCGGAAAGGCAGAGGCTGGCGATGAGCGTTCGGAAATGGGTCATGAGATAGGTTAGAGCGCAATCCAACGCCGCGTCCAGTCACAGGTGGTTGAAAGTGATGTATTCCCGACCCTCGCTGGGACAACCCGCGCTGGCCCGTATCACCGGCTCAGCGTTCGGGCGATGGCATCTTTCCACGCGGCATATTTCGCCTCGCGCCGCGCATCGGTCATAGAGGGCACAAAGCGCCGTTCCAACGCCCAATCGGCGGCAAATTCATCCTGCCCCGGATAGACGCCCGCCTGCATCCCCGCCAGCCATGCCGCGCCCAGCGCCGTGGTTTCCAACACTTGCGGGCGATCCACATTGGCCCCGATGATGTCGGACAGGAACTGCATCGTCCAGTCGCTGGCAGACATGCCGCCATCGACACGCAGGGTTGCCTCGTCCACGCGTCCTCCGGCAGCGGTCATGTCGCTGCGCATCGCCTCCAGCAGATCGCGGGTCTGATAGCCCACGCTTTCCAGCGCCGCGCGGGCGAACTCCCTTGGGCCAGAATTCCGGGTCAGCCCAAAGACCGCGCCGCGACAATCTGCATCCCAATAGGGCGCGCCCATGCCGGTGAAGGCCGGAACAAGGATAACGCTTTGCGTGTCGTCCGCGGCCTCTGCCATGGCTTGGGTTTCGGACGCGGTCTTGATGATCTGCAACCCGTCGCGCAGCCATTGCACCACGGCCCCGGCGATAAAGATCGAGCCTTCCAACGCATAGGTCGGCTTGCCCTCCAACTGATAGCCAATGGTCGTCAGCATCCGGTTTTGCGAGGACACCGGCGTGTCGCCCGTGTTCATCAGCGCGAAACACCCGGTGCCATAGGTCGATTTCAGCATCCCCGGCTTGAAACAAGCCTGCCCCACAGTGGCCGCCTGTTGATCGCCCGCCACCCCAAGGATCGGCAAAGCCGCGCCAAAGAGATCGGGCGTGGTGGTGCCAAAATCGGCGGCGCAATCCTTGACCTGCGGCAGCATCGCCATGGGTATATCGAGCAGCGCACAGATCTCGCCGCTCCACTCGCCTTTGCGGATATCATAAAGCAACGTGCGCGCGGCGTTGGTGGCGTCGGTCACATGCGCCGCGCCCCCTGTCAGCTTCCAGATCAAGTAGCTGTCGACAGTCCCGAACAGCAGCTCTCCCTTGGTGGCGCGCTCACGCGCGCCTTCGACATTGTCCAGAATCCACTTGAGCTTGGTCCCCGAAAAATATGGGTCCAGCAATAGCCCCGTCGCCTGCGTCACCATCGGCTCGTGACCTGCGTCCTTCAGGCTGCGGCAAAACTCTGACGTGCGCCGGTCCTGCCAGACGATCGCCCTGTGCACCGCCTCGCCCGTTTTGGCGTCCCAGACCACCGTCGTCTCGCGCTGGTTCGTGATCCCGATCCCGGCGATATCACTGGGGCCAAGCCCGGCCTTGTCCAACGCGCCCCGACAGACCTCGACCGTGGTGCGCCACAGATCCTCGACCTCATGTTCGACCCAGCCAGAGGCGGGAAAATGCTGGTCAAACTCTTGCTGATCGCTGGCAACCGCGCGCATCCCTGCATCAAAAATAATCGCCCGGCTCGATGTCGTGCCCTGATCGATGGCAAGGATATGGGTCATGTCAACTCTCCCGTTTTTGACGCTGTGTCCTGCATCGCTTCAACCATTGAGAGCATCAATCCAAGCCATGCCCGAATCAGACTACCATTGCTGATTTGCGAATCGCTGTGCAGTATAGTCACCATGTGCGAACCTTAAACAGCACGCTAAAAGGGGAGTTAGTTATGAGAAAACAAATGTTTGCCGCAATCACCGCAGGTCTTGTGGCCGGTGGTGTCTCGAAACTGGTAGAAATTCTCTGGCGGCGTCTCCGAGCATGTG
>CALGTJ010000652.1 GCA_937901435.1 uncultured Rhodobacter sp.
GTGGGGTGACATTTCCACGGCATGAAATAGCGCGTCGCAATCGTGCCACCGTCCTGCGCAGGGGCCAGCATGGCAAATTTGGGCGTGACGGATTTGGACACATCGCCCATCCCCATCAGCGCGCCTGCCTTCAGCCGCAGGGGTTCCATCTGCGCATAAAACGCGGCGTTTTCGTCCAGTTCGGCAGCCGTTTCATAGCCCGTCAGGCCAAAGCTTTCAGCGCGCGCGATAACCATGGGCATGGCCACATCCATGCAGGTGACCTCGATCCCGTCGATCACATCCACCAGATTGCCAGTGGGCAGAAAGGCCCCCGTGACGCCGCCCACGGTCTCCATGAATTGTAAGGCGACAGGCGCGGCGGTTCCGGGGACGCCGTCGATCTGGGTCGCACCCTCGTATTCGACCACGCCGCCGGGGGTCTGCACCACGGCGGCAATGCGCGCCTCTGTATTCACCGCGCGGATGTTCACAGGCGTCTCGCCGTCCTGCGCCGCAATCAGCCCCATCTCGATCGCGGCAGGCCCAACACCGGACAGGATATTGCCGCAGGTGGGTTTATAGTCGACCAACTGCTGCTCGACGCTGACTTGTGCAAAGAAATAATCTATATCGGCCCAGTCATCATCGGATCGCGACAGCATCGCAACCTTGCACGTCACCGCATCCCCACCGCCGATCCCGTTGATATTCAGCGGATGACCAGAGCCGACCATGGCGATCAGCACCTGCGCCAGTTGATCCAGATCCTCGGGCAGATCGGCGCGGTTCATATAGGGCCCGCGCGAGGTGCCACCGCGCATAAACAGAAAAGGGATGGCGGTCTGGGTCATTGGGTGTCCTTGGTCAGTTGTGTCACGAGGGTCTGTGTAAAGGCGCGGGTGCCCAGAGTGCCGCCCAGATCGCGGGTGCGTGTTTCGGGTGAGGACAGGCAAAAGGCAAGCGCGCTCAGGATCTTGTCTGCCGCCGCGATGTGGCCAAAGTGGCTCAAGAGCATCCCCAGCGACAGGATCAGCGAGACGGGATTTGCGCTGTCCGTTCCCGCGATATCAGGGGCAGAACCGTGTTGCGCCTGGGCCGCCACATGGATCGGCCCAGCGTTCAGAGAGCCTGCCAGCCCCAACCCTCCGGCCAGTTCAGAGGCCAGATCCGACAGGATATCACCGAACATGTTCGAGGTGACAATCACGTCAAAGCGCGCGGGATTGCGCACCAGATGGGCGGCGGCGGCATCGACGAGGATCTCTTCGTACCCCACGTCAGGAAAACCTGCGGCGACCTCGCGTACAGTGTCCAGAAACAGCCCGTCAGAGACGCGCATCACATTGGCCTTGTGGATCGCGGTCACTTTTTTCGCGCGTCGTGCATCGGCCAGTTCAAAGGCTTTTAGCGCAATGCGCCGGGTCGCCTCTGCGGTGATGCGCCGAAAGGCCAGCGCAACACCGGGGACGGGCATGAATTCACCGGGGCCAAGGTGCATGTTGCGATCGGCGTAGAACCCTTCGTGGTTTTCGCGCACGACGATCAGATCCATCGCGGTCTGCGCAGGCGCAGGCATTCCCGGCCACAGGCGCGCGGGGCGGATGTTGGCGTATAGGTCAAGCTCTTTGCGCAGCACGCCAGAGGGGTTGATCCCGCCTTTGGATCTGGGCGGATATTCGTTGTGCGACACCGGGCCAAGGATCACGCCGTCGGCATCTTTGGCCGCTTGCAGCACGTCGTCCGGCAGGGTCGAGCCGTGTCGGTGCAGCGCGGCAAAGCCGATTTCTCTGGTCTCGGTCTTTATGGGGCGGGTCAGCAGCGGGCGCAGCGCGTCAAGCACCTCAAGGGTGGCGGCCATGATCTCTGGTCCGATCCCGTCGCCATCAAGGCACAGCAGGTTGAGTGCGGTCATATTGTTATCCCAATCTTATCCCGGCCTTATCCCGGCCTTATCCCAGTGGCCAAGGCAGATCGACGTAATCTTGCAGCAGCCCCGGCGGGAAATCGCGGTTCAGCAGCCATGCCATCGCGCAGATAAAGCAAATCCCCACAGCTGTGTAGAGCGTCGCAAAAACCAGTGACATCCGCGCGCGGTAGATCATGAAACTGAACAGAAAGATCCCCAGCGCAAGGATAAAGCCCAGTGTTGCCGTCAACGCCAGCAACCCGGCGAACCACGCCAGCGTGGGCCAAAGACCGTGGGTTGCATCCGCGTCCTCGCCACTGCGCTCTCGGTCGGCAAAGATCGTATCCGTCTCGGGCTTCATCATCATCTGAAGGATCAGGACAGCACAGCCCACCAGACAAACCCCGCCGACAAACATCGGAAACACACGGTCGCGGCTATAGGATGGGATCGAGGCCGCATCAAAAAAGGCGAATGCAATATACCCCGTCACGATCAGCAGAAACACGAAAGGCGCGCGCTTGCTGCCCGATTTCACATCGCCCTCGGCCAGAATATTCTTGGCCTGACGCAGGCCCAGCACCACAGAGATGACGGTGATGATCAGCAAGACGATGACGATGGGCGAAAAGATATAGTCGATCCCCTCGCCAAAGCTCTTGCGGAGGCGGCTAGAGGCGATCTGCACGGCCTGATTGGCATAGGTCTCTGCCGGGTTGGACAGAACAAAGCCGATCAGAAACGCGGGGCGCGACCAGTCAAACCGGCGCAGCATGATCCCGAGAAAGCCGATCCCGATCAGTCCCACAAGGTCCATCAGGTCCTGCCCCGACTGAAAGGCGGCAAAGCTGATGATCATGAACAAAAACGGCGCCAGCAGGGCAAAGCGGATCGTGGTCAGCTTGGCAATCCCGCCAGAGGCCGCGATGCAGATGACCGTGCCGACCACATTGGCCAGCGCCAGCAGCCAGACGATGGAATAAGTGATGTCCAGATTGTTCTTGATCATCGCCGGGCCGACCTCGATCTGGCCAGAGCCAAGCAGCGCAATCGCCCCGATAAAGATCGCCATAGAGCCGGATCCGGGGATGCCGAACAGCAGTGTCGGCACCAGCCCGCCGCCCTCTTTGGCGTTGTTGGAACTCTCCGGCCCGATCACGCCGCGCACTTCGCCCTTGCCGAATTGCGATTTGTCCTTGGTGGTTTGCACCGCATGTCCATAGGCGATCCAATCCACGACAGAGCCGCCCAGACCGGGGATCACCCCAACGATCACCCCGATGATCGAACAGCGCACCGACAGCCAGATATTGGCAAACCAATCCTTGACGCCCTCGATCCAACCGCCACCCAGCTGCGGCTCTTGCGAGATGGCACGGTCTTGGCGCAGCAACGAGATGATTTCAGGGATCGCAAAGATGCCAAGGCCGACGATCACCAGTTTCAGCCCGTCCACCAGATAGGGCATGTCATAGGTCGACATGCGCAGATCCCCCGAAGAGGCGCCCTCGCCGATGGTGCCCACCAGCATCCCCAGACCCGCCGCAACAATGCCCTTGATCGCGACACGCCCGGCAAGGATGCCGACCATGGACAGGCCAAAGATCGTGATCATCAGCAACTCGGGCGTGCGGAATTCCAGCACGATGGGCCGCGCGATCAGGATAAAGATGGTCAGGAAACTGGCCCCCACCAGCCCGCCAAACAGCGACGAGGCGAAAGCGGCAGACAACGCCCGCGCGGCCTGTCCCTTTTTCGCCATGGGAAAGCCGTCCAGTACCGTGGCCTGAGACGCGGATGATCCGGGTATCCCCATCAAAACGCTGGCAAATGTGTCAGAGGTCGGCACAACGGCCACCATCCCCACCATCAGCGCGAGGCCCAAAATTGGGTCCATCCCGAACATGAACGGCAGCAGCAGCGACAGACCGGCAATGCCACCAAGACCGGGAAAGACGCCGATACACAGCCCCATCAACACGCCCAGCACCAGATAGCCAAGCACCATGGGCTGTAGGATCAGGCCCCAGGCGTCCCCCAACGCCGGCAGAGCTTCCATGAGAATATCCATGATGCGCGCCTCCCCAGCTTTGCTTGTGCAAACGCCCCGCCCAACCGATCAATTCGGGCGGGCGGGGCGTTCAAAAAGCAAAGCTTAGTTCAGCGAAACGCCATATTTTTCCTGCAACCAGTTCACCACAAAAGCTTTGGCCTCTGGGGCTACCTTGGTGCCGCTGTCCAGCGCAACCTTGGCAGCCTCGCCGGTCATCTGCGGGTACAGACCCAGTTCCTTGGCCGAAAGCGTTGCGAAATCAGGACGCGCCTTGATCGCCTCAAAAGCGTTGGTATAGGTCACGATTGCATCGTTGGACGCGCCCTTGGGCAGGAACACCATCTTTTGCGCGGGGAACCCTGCGATAAAGAATGCTTTCCACGCGTCCCATGCCTCGCCGGTGGTCTCACAGCCATCAGTGGCTTCGCAGACTTCCTTGAACGTCGGCATGTCGGGGAAGGTCGGATCGCGCACGATATTGCCCGCGTCATCCAGCGCACCCCAGCTCATCATCGGGACGGCTGTGCCTGCCTCGACCAGAGGCGTCACGCCCGACAAATAGGACGAAGATGTCTGATAGTCGATGTTGGCCTCGCCACGCTCGAACATCAGACGGCCATCGCCGCGTCCCTTGATGCCCATGACGCTTTCAACGTTAAGACCCAGCATTTCCCATGCCAGCGCCGGCACCAGATCAAGACGGGTGGCCCCCTGATTGCCGTAGATAAAGTCCACGCCCTGCAAAGGGGCTGCGTTCAGGCCGTCCATCATCGCGGCCAGATCCGGTGGCAGATAGGCGACACCGCCGGTGCCAGAGGCCAGAACCACATTCCAGTCCGCATAGTCGAACTTTACCCGTGGATCACCCAACAGGAACGGAAACTGGGTCGAGCCGGACGAGCCAAAGATGACCGTGCCGTCCTTGTATTCCTGATCCTGAAAATAGTTCGCGCCTTTGGTCGAACCTGCACCGGGCATGAACTTTACGATGACGGTCGGCTCTCCGGGCAGGGCCTCTGACAGAAGTGGCGCGTAAAAGTTTGCCCATT
>CALGTJ010000653.1 GCA_937901435.1 uncultured Rhodobacter sp.
AGTATTAGTCTTGTAAATTCATTCGGGGATAATTTTGTTTGGATGTACATCTCTACACACGCAACAACTTCAAGCTAAACCGTGCCGCTGCTCTCGCTGTGTGGCGTCAATTATTGAGCGTGTAGATTCAGGCTGCGCTAGCAATCTGATGCGAGTTCTCATTAGTCTGATAGCACCCACTGCTGCTCTAGTTCACTGTCGAAAAGGACGTTGGCGACAAAAAGCTAGATGCAATGTTGGCGACAACTTCGCCATGTGCCTTTTGATGTGCCGCACGTGCGGCGACCCATTGGGGGTCACTGGCAAACGCATTCCAAAGTTGTTCACGCTCGGCCAATGACTCCCATACCAAGAAATACGTCAGATCATGGTTGTTTGGCCCAACAAGCGTGGTGAAGAAACCCGCTGGGCGCAGTCCGATCCGTTCCCAGATTTTCAGGGTTGTGGTTTCAAACCGCTGCAAAAGTGCGGGCATTCCGCCCGGCACACAGGAGTAGACGCGCATCTCGTAGATCATCTTATGTCCTTTCTTACTTAGGCCGACGTATAGGCCGTTTTGACCGTTGTGTAGAATTCAGCGGCATAGCGCCCTTGCTCGCGTGGGCCAAAGCTGGACGCCTTGCGCCCACCAAAGGGCACGTGGAAATCGACACCTGCTGTTGGCAAGTTCACCATGACCATCCCGGCCTCGGCGTTATTTTTGAAATGGATGGCGTGTTTTAGGCTGGTGGTTGCGATCCCCGCAGACAGGCCAAAATCCGTGTCATTGGCCACATCCAGCGCCGCGTCGTAATCCTTTACCCGGATCACTGTGGCGACAGGGCCAAAGATTTCTTCGCGCGCGATACGCATGTCATTGGTGCACTCGGCAAAGAGCGCCGGGCGCTGAAAGAACCCTGTCGTGGCGCGGGTCAGTCGCTCGCCGCCGCTCACAAGGCGTGCGCCTTCCGCCTCACCGATCCGAATGTAGTTTTCATTTTGCGCCAGCTGGCTTTCGTCAACGACCGGACCGATTTGGGTGCTTGTGTCCAGCGCATCTCCAACAGTCAGCGCACTGATCCGCTCGCTCAACGCCGCCAGAAACTGGTCGTGGATCGTGTCCTCGACAATGATGCGCGACGATGCCGTGCACCGTTGGCCTGTGGAATAAAACGCGCCTTGCGTCACACAATCCACAGCCACATTCAGATCAGCATCTGCGAGTACCACAAAGGGGTTCTTGCCGCCCATTTCCATCTGGGACTTGCGCATCAGCTTGGCCGATTCCATCGCAAGCGCCGCCCCCGTGGGCACAGAGCCCGTAAAAGTCAGCGCATCCACATCACTGCTTTCCGCAATGGCTTGCCCCACAACAGAACCACGTCCCATCACAAGGTTCAGCACGCCATCTGGCAGACCCGCGCGTTGCAAAATATCGACCAACGCCCATGCGCAGCCTGGCACCAGATCCGCAGGCTTGAAGACGACAGTATTGCCGAAGCACAGCGCGGGTGCCAGCTTCCACGCCGGTATGGCGATGGGGAAATTCCAAGGCGTTATGATCCCCACCACACCGACCGCTTCGCGGGTCACCTCGACACCCACGCCAGTCCGCACCGACGGCACAGTTTCGCCCGTCAGCCGCAAGGCCTCCCCTGCGAAGAAGTCGAAAATTTGGGCCGCGCGCGCGGTCTCGCCGATGCCTTCTGCAAGGGTCTTACCCTCTTCGCGCGACAACAGCCGACCAAGCTCTTCCTTGCGGGCAAGTATCTCGTCCGAGGCACGGCGTAAAATGGCATGGCGTTCCATCAGCCCACTGCGTGACCATGCAGGGAAAGCGGCCTTGGCCGCCGCAATCGCGTCCTGCGCCTGTGCTGCATCCGCGCGCGCATAATGCCCAACAATATCCGCAGTATTGGAGGGGTTAATGTTGGCGTTGGCCCCCCCCGGCACCCAAGTCCCACCGATGAAATTCTGTTTCTGGTCCGACATTGCTGCCTCCTTGAATCGAGTTAGCCGATAACGGCAGTTTGGTCGGAATAGCGCACGGTAAAATTCATTGCGCCTTCGTTCAGCATCCAGCGGCTTAATGTATAACTGCGCAGGCCTGCCGCATGAAACGGGTCGGCGTCGGCATGTGCGCGGGCCTCTGCCTCGTCTTTGGCGCGGACGATGATCATCCCGCCATACGGGACGGTTTCGCCCTCTTCAAACAGAGGACCTGCGCCAAACAGGATACCGTCGCGTTCCATCTTAATCTGATAGTCCAGATGCGCAGGCAGAACGTCTTGCATCCCCGGGCCGCGCGCTGGGGTCGTGGTAATCACATAAAGCGTCTGGCGCAGCATCTTGGCATATAGGTCTTCAGGTTTTGTCGTGCTCATGATGTGGTTTCCTGTGATTTGTGAATGGGTCGGCCCGCCAACGTCAGGTTGGCGGACCGGATTGGTTTAGCGCTTTTCGATACCAGCTGTCGCAATCACGTCCGTCCAAACGGCAACCTGACCTTTGATCAAAGCTGTCATGTCCGCGCCGGATGATGGGGATGGTTTGGCACCAAGCGATGCAATCTTGTCGCTCACAGCAGGAACTGCCAAAGCATCATGGACCGCACCACGGATTTTGTCCGCGATATCGTTAGGAACACCAGCTGGCATGCCAATCCCGGTCCAAGACACGACGTCAAAGCCTTCTGCCACAGTTTCAGAAACGGTGGGCAAATCTGGTGCATCCGGCCAGCGCTCGCCTGAGGTGATCGCAAGGATGTCATAGACGCCTGCCTCGGCTTGTGGGCGGATCACGGTGCCCGTGTCGATCACAACGTCCACCTCACCCCCCATCAACGCCGTCGATGCGGCAGCACCACCCTTGTAGGGGATATGCAGAAATTCTGCGCCGGTACGTAGCGCCAGCAATTCACCAGTCAGGTGCTGGGTCGAACCCACGCCCGAATGCCCGATCTTGATAGAGCCCGGCGACGCTTTTGCCGCTTCAATCAGCGAACCGATGGATTCGTATTCACCAGAACGCGCCGCCACCATGAAGGGGAATTGGCCTAGCGTAGAAATGAACGTGAACCCGTCCACGGACTCGTATGGCAGGCTGTTATAAAGTGCTGCCGCCACGGCGTGGCCGCCAACCATCAGCTGCATCGTATAGCCGTCAGGATCTTCTTTGGAGACATAGCCAGATGCAACGGTGCCCCCTGCGCCGGGGCGCGATTCCACCACCACCGGCTGGCCCAGCGATTTCGACATTTCCTCTGCCATAATCCGTGACACAGTATCGGCATTTCCGCCGGCACCAAAGCCGTGTACGATCCTCAACGCGCGGTCGGGGAATTCTTGCGCTGCTGCGGGCAATGCAAGAGCAACCGCCAGTGGCAACGCTATAAGTAGTTTCTTGAACATGTTCGTCCTCCCAGTTGTGTAAGCCCTTATTTCTTGAGTTTGCCTTGGGCTTGGAAAGGCTTTCCGCGCGCTCATCCAATCGAGCGCGTGGCTATTCTTCGCGTAGAAAAGCTCGACCAGATCGCGAATACGATAAGGAAGGCCGAGCAGGCGACCAAAACAGCGCTGATGGGCCTGGTCACAAAGATGGTAAAATCACCGCCGTATAACAGCATTGTGCGGCGGAAATTATCCTCCAGCAGCGGGCCAAGCACAAAGCCCAACAGGACCGGCGCAGGCTCAAAACGGTAGTTCTTCATCAGGTATCCGAGGACACCGAATGCGAGTGTCAACAAAACGTCCGTAACGCTGGTGCGGTGCGAATAGACGCCTACACAGATCATGATCACGATCATCGGGTAAAGCTTTTGGTAGGGAATGCGCAGCAACAGTACCCAAAGCTTGATCAGTGGAATATTGATCAGCAGCAGGATGATGTTGCCGACAAAAAAGCTGGCGATCACGCCCCAGAACAGCTCTGGCTGGTCCACCATCAGCCGCGGGCCGGGGATAATACCGTTCAGGATTAGCGCGCCAATGATCAACGCCATGACCGCATCGCCCGGAACACCAAGGGTAAGTGTCGGAATGAACCCGGTCTGAGACGCCGCGTTATTCGCGGATTCCGGTGCCGCCAGTCCGGGCAAATGCCCTTTTCCGAACTTCTCTGGGGACCGTGAAAAACGCTTTTCCATCGCATAGGCCATAAAAGAGGCGATGGCGGCCCCGGTTCCCGGCAATGCGCCAAAGAAGCTGCCAATGCTTGATCCGCGGACAATAGGAAACACCAGCGACTTGGCTTGCGCGCGCGTCGGAATCACGTCCCGCATTCGGATCGATAGGGTCGGCGTGTTCGCCGCAGGCCGTGTGGACGCGTGGCGGATCACTTCGCTGACCCCGAAAAGGCCCATTGCCAATGATACAAGGCTGATCCCGTCCGCAAGCTCTGGCATGGCGACAAAGCG
>CALGTJ010000654.1 GCA_937901435.1 uncultured Rhodobacter sp.
GGTTTGTCTTGCAGTTCAAGCCGCAGGTAAAAGGCGGCGGGCACGGCATTTTGGGCCGGAGTGCTTTTGATGAGGCTGCGCGCGGGTTGACCAAAGGTGGACAGGCGGGTGCCGCGCGCGAGGTCCATGACGTCAGAAAGGACCGCGCTGGCGGTGGGTCCTTCGCCAGCCCCGGCGCCGCGCAGAACGATCTGACCGACCGCGTCGCCCTCCAGGATGACCATATTTGTGCCGCCTTCAAGCTGACCCAGTGGGCTGTCAGAGGGAACGAGGCAGGGCGACATACGCTGCACAAGGCCGCGCCCGGTCATCTGTGCGACGCCCAACAGTTTGATGCGATAGCCCATGTCATGGGCCTGTTCGATGTCTGCGATCTCGATGCGCTGGATGCCTTCAAGATCCATCGCGTCGAAATCTACCTGTGTGCCGAAAGCGATCGACGCCAGCAGAGCCAGCTTGTGACCCGCATCGATGCCGCCCACGTCAAGGTTCGGGTCGGCCTCGAGGTAGCCCAGATCGCTGGCCTCCTGAAACACCGCGTCATACCCCAGACCAGAGCTTTGCATGCGGGTCAGGATATAGTTGCAGGTGCCGTTCATCACGCCCATGACGCGGGTGATCTCATTGCCTGCAAGGCCCTCTGTCAGCGCCTTGACGACCGGGATGCCACCGGCAACGGCCGCCTCGAACCGCAGCGCGAGACCGGCGGTTTCGGCCAGTGTTGCAAGGCTTTGGCCGTGATGGGCCAGCATGGCTTTATTGGCGGTGATGACGTCTTTGCCAGCGTTCAGCGCGGCCTCGGTGGCGTCCTTGGCCGGGCCATCCGCGCCGCCCATCAGTTCGACAAACACATCCACATCATCCCGGCGGGCAAGGGCAACAGGGTCGTCTTCCCATGCATAACCACCCAAGCGCACGCCGCGATCCTTGTCTTTGGAGCGCGCAGATACGGCAGTGATCTGAATATCCCGCCCAGAGCGAGTACGCAGCAGGTCTGCTTTGCGCTGGATGATTTTAACGACGCCGACACCGACAGTGCCAAGCCCGGCGATCCCAAGGCGAAGGGGGGCAGTCATGCGCAGACTCTCCATAGTATGATACGGTTGCGGCCTGTTATCGGCTAATGATGCGGCGTGCAACGGGGGGCGCGGGGAATGGGGCGAGGGCGCCGGGACAAGCTGTTGGAGGCTGTTGCAGACTGTTACAGAGGGCAAAGCGCGCCATGCGCCTATCCCCCAAGCGCACGCAGGCGGCCGCGCAGGCGGATCCGGGTCGCTTCGTCCACGGTTTCAATGCCGCGGATCAGGCCGGCGCGGGCCCGCAGGCGGTCTGCTCTGGCGATCAGATCCGGCCCGGTTTGCGGCGTGATCCGGCTGTCTTGCCGCTTTGCCAACAATTCATCCGCCGGGACAAGGTTGGGGTAGGCTGCATTTTTGGCGTCTTCGGAAATGGCTGCGTCCAATTGTGGAAAATCGGTGCAGGCCCCCAAAAAGGTCAGAAAAACGAGTGCGCAAACAGCCGATCGCATTCCAAAGCCCTTCAAACCAGTACATGCCCTAGCCCGCATCCTAACTTTCGCCCGCGCCGCGCGCAAGGAAGCTATTGAAATGAACGTCCGTTCAGATACTGTGCCGCTATGGCTCGAAAAACTGGATCCCACTCTGAAATCACCGGCCCGCGCATTCATGTTGAGGCGACCAAATTGATTGCGCGCTCTGGCTATGCCGCCGTGTCGATGCGCCAGATTGCAGCCGAGGTCGGGGTGCAAGCGGGTGCCTTGTATCTTTATACTCCGGACAAGCAGACGCTGCTGTTTGATTTGATGCGGATCCATCTTGAGGGGCTGATGGACAGCTTCGCAAAAGTCCCACAGGACGGTGACCCCGTTGTGCAATTGGAACGCTTCGTCAAATTTCACATCCGCTTTCATCTGGATCGTCGTGACGAGGTCTTTCTGAGCAATATGGAATTGCGCAATCTGGAGCCCGAGAATTTCAAGGTGATTGAAGGCTTGCGCAAATCCTACGAGGATGCTCTGGAGGATATTCTTAAATCCGGCTCTGACCGAAAACTGTTTACCATTCCGGACACAAAGCTTGCCACGATGGCCTTGATTGCCATGTTAAACGGGGTGAATACGTGGTTTCGCGCCGGGGGACGGCTTAGTCGCGAACGGGTCGAGCGGATTTATTGGAACATGGTGCGCCGCTCTGTTGGCGCCTGAATGGCGGTAAAGGGGCAAGTGCGGGACATGTCGGACAGCTTTGAGTTAAGCATAAGGCCCTCGCCGTCACGGCGGGTGATCGCGGTGGGCATGTTGATGGGGCTGGGCGCGCTGCTGGTCTATCTTGCCTTTGATCCGCAGATTGAAACTCTGATCTGGAAGGCTCTGACCTGTGTGATCGGGATTGCCTGTATCGAGGTTGCGCGTCGGCTGTGGCTGGCCACAGAAGTTTCTGTTGACCTGACCATAGAGGGTCTGCGCGAAAGCAATGGCCGGGTGATCTGCGCCTTTGACAATATCAAGACGGTCGATCGCGGGGCGTTTTCGTTCAAGCCCTCAAACGGATTGCTGATCCGCCTGTACGAGCCTTTGGACTCTGCCTGGGCGCCGGGGCTTTGGTGGCGCTATGGCACGCGCGTTGGCATTGGCGGGATAACCGACGCGGGCCAAGCCAAGGCGATGGCCGAGATGATCAGCCTGCGGCAGTTGGAACTGGCGCAGGCCAAAGCCGAGCCCGACGACACGCTTTAGACGACACGCTTTAGACGACACGCCTTAGACGACGCGCCTTAGGGCGTGAATAATAGCTGACCGGCAAAGCGCGGTCGGATCGTGGTCACGCTTTCAAAATACTTCGGCTTGATTCCGACATTCAGGACGGGCACGAACGCCATCCATGTCTCGACCACGATGATCTGGGCTGCGTCCGGCATCGGTGGCAGATGGGGGACAAGCTTGCTGTCCAATTCGCCGTCGGTGATCTTGTTCTTTCCAGGCGTTGAATAAGACCATTCCAATTCGTGCTCGTCATCATCCTCATCGTAGCTGACCACACTGACCCGTAGCACCGTGCGATGTGGTGATTGGGTGAGGATATCGAGCATTTTGTTGAGGCCCTGCAGATAGCCGGGGGTGATTGAATTTGTCTCGCGCGAGAGCATGTCACTGATGGTGTAAGAGGCCCGGTTGTTCGCCGCGATAGAGCGGTAGCCCTCGAACAGGACGAACATCCCCATATAGGCCCACCACAAGAGGGGCATGATGATTACGGTCTCGACAGACAGCCCGGCGCGCGTGTCGGCCAGAAAGTCTTTTACCAATTTGAAAAGGGGCATTTCCATTGGGTCCTACGCCGGCTCGACCACATAGGCCGACATTGCGATGATACCGTAATATTTGCCGCCATTGATCCCATTGATCTTTGGCATTCGCAGGCCAAACCCGATATTGGGCACGATGGGGCGCGCGGCCGCGCAGACAGTCAGCAGCATGAGATCGTTCGAGGATCCGTTCTGAAACGTCAGAGCCGGAGTTGTGTCTTCTTCCACATCCACACATTCGACCCTTCCGGTCCGGAAACTCCATGAGGTCTTGCTGATCCGTTCCATCTCTATGGACAGGCGTTCGTCGCATTCGGGGATGACTTCGGCAAGATTGCATATGTGCGACTTAAGCTGTGCCACGGTCGGAGAGCCAAGGTTGCCCAACTGAAGATCGCGCACAGCCCGGTCCACAGCACCTGTAAGCATTGCCTGACGTGTCGTCATCAAAGAGGCGTCAAACGCCGAGCTGATGACATAGATGAACAGAGGAAACAGGATCACGAATTCAATCGTCGCGCTGCCATCCTCGCGCCGCGAGCGGCGGAAAAGCTTGCGAAAAATCCGGGTCATTGGGTTAGCCTCAGTTGGTTGATCTGGCTTGCGATAGACTGGAACGCCTCGTCGATATCCAGAGTGCTCACGTCATAGTAGTGCGAGTCAGAACTGGCGCAGTTCTTCAGCAGGGTTCTGGACGACGATGACACAGCAAGGCCGACAGCAAAGACAATAACGTTCTGGCCCTTGATTGCAGTGCAGATGTCGCGCATCCGGTCGTCCTTGGTGGATGTGCCGTGCGAGTCGACTGCATTCTCAAAGGCGTTGCGATCATTGTCCGACAGGGTGTCCATTTCCCACAGGATCTCATCGCTGAAATACTCTGGTGGGATGTCACGCCAGACCTCTTGCCATGTCATGCGAACCGCGTCGCCTTCGCCATAGGGCCTTTCGCGCCACATATATTGCGTGGATCCATTGCCATCAAAGTTGGTGTTATAGGCCACGAACCATTGGTATTCTGGTCTTGTCACGGTTACGTTCCGGTCTCTCAACTCATTTATGCGGCCTTTC
>CALGTJ010000655.1 GCA_937901435.1 uncultured Rhodobacter sp.
ACGGCTGTGGGCGAGATGTTTGTTTCGGCCGATATGGCGTTCAACATGTATCAGGGCCTGACCCATGGCGCGGCAAGCGCGATCCATGTGCACGGCACCGACGCGCAAAAAACCACATATCTGCCCAATATGATCGAGGGGCGCTGGTCGGGCACAATGAACCTGACCGAACCGCAATGCGGCACCGATCTGGGCCTGATCCGCACCAAGGCAAACCCGCAGGACGACGGCAGCTATAAGATCACCGGGCAGAAAATCTGGATATCTGCGGGCGAACATGACCTGTCCGAAAACATCATCCATCTGGTGCTGGCCAAGATCCCCGGCGGGCCGGAGGGCGTCAAAGGCATTTCCTTGTTCATCGTGCCGAAGTTCTTGGTGAACGACGACGGCAGCCTTGGTGCGCGCAATGCAGTCACTTGCGGCGGGCTGGAAGAAAAGATGGGCATCCATGGTAACGCCACCTGCGTGATGAACCATGATGGCGCGACCGGATACCTGATCGGCGAAAGGCACAAGGGCATGCGCGCCATGTTCAAGATGATGAACGAGGCCCGTCTGGGTGTCGGCCTGCAAGGGTACGCCCAAGCCAGCGTCGCTTATCAAAACGCGCTGGAATTCGCCTGCGACCGCCTGCAAGGCCGTGATGCAACGGGCGTGAAAAACCCCGGTGGCCCCGCCGACCCGATCCTCGTTCACCCCGATGTGCGTCGCGGTCTGATGGCGCAAAAAGCCTTTGTTGAGGGCGCGCGCGCGCTCGTGTTCTGGGGCGCGCAATTGATCGACGCCTCGCGTCTCGCCAAGGATCCAGAGGCCGAGGCGATGATTTCCTTGCTGATCCCGGTCATCAAAGGTTTTCTGACCGACAAAGGGTTCGAAACCTGTGTTCTGGCCCAGCAAACCCTTGGTGGCAGTGGCTTTACCCGGGAATGGGGGTTGGAACAATACGTCCGCGATGCGCGCATCACCATGATCTACGAGGGCACCAATGGTATCCAGTCGCTGGATCTTGTCGGGCGAAAACTGGGCCTGAACGGTGGCAAGGCGATGATGGCCTTCTTTGAGTTTGTAAAAGCATTTATCAAAGAAAACGAGGGCCACAGCCATTTGAAACGGGATTTCCTCGAACCGCTGAAAGCTGCGTCAAAAGACCTGCAATCGGCCGTCATGTACTTTATGCAAAACGCCAAATCCCCGAACAATGCGCTGGCCGGGTCTTATGACTTCATGCACCTCTTTGGCCATGTGTGCCTTGGGCTGATGTGGGCCAAAATGGCGCGGGCCAGCTTTGACGCACTAGAAACCGGCGGGGGGGCGGCCGGCTCGGATGACGCAGATTTTTACCGCACCAAAATCGCCACGGGCCGCTTTTACATGGCGCGCCAGCTGCCCGAAATCGCAACCCATCTTGCGCGAATTCAGGCCGGTGCGGAAACGGTGATGGAACTCTCTGCAGAAAATTTCTAAGCTGGCCCGAACAAGTCCAGTCGATGCAGAAAGACCCTGATGCCAAAACGCTTTCGCCTGACGCGCCGCTTTCCCTGCGCCATGACCGAAGACGGCTATCGCCGCCTGAAACGCTTTGCCAATGACGCAGGATTGGACGAGGGTGAGGCGCTGTCCTTCTTGTTCGAACACTTTGACAGCGTCACAAACCAAGAAAACCTGACCGCTCGCCTGCGCCTGTTCAACACCGACCTCGACGCTCGCAAAAAATAAGGCCTGCCATGACTGACATGTCCCCCAGCACCTGGATGACGGACGAGCACAAAATGCTCGCCGAAATGACTCGCCAGTTCATCACCACGGAATGGTCGCCGCATTATGCGCGCTGGCGTGAACAAGGCCAGATGGACCGCTCGACATGGTCCGAGGCCGCCGCCTTGGGGCTGCTCTGCCCGTCGATCCCCGAAGAATACGGCGGCGCAGGCGGTGATTTCGGCCATGAGGCGGTGATCCTGATGGAAGGCTCGCGCGCCAATCTGGCCTCTTGGGGGCACGGCATCCATTCCGGGATCGTCGCCCATTATATTCTTGCTTATGGCAGTGAAGAACAGAAACACCGCTGGCTGCCCAAGATGGTCTCTGGCGAATTGGTCGGTGCTTTGGCCATGACCGAACCCTCTGGCGGCTCTGACGTGCAAAACCTCAAGACCCGCGCCACGCGGGATGGCAATGTCTACCGCCTGACAGGGCAAAAGACCTTTATAACCAATGGCCAGCACGCCAATCTTATCATCGTCGCCGCCAAGACCAACCCCAATGAAAAGGCGCGGGGCACGTCGCTGATGGTTGTCGAAACAGATGTGGCAGAGGGCTTTAGCCGCGGGCGTAACCTTGACAAAATCGGCTGCCATGCGGCGGATACGTCAGAGTTGTTCTTTGACAATGTCGCCCTGCCCCCGGAAAACATCCTTGGGGGCGAAGAGGGTCAGGGTTTTTACCAGATGATGAAGCAACTGCCCCAAGAACGCCTGATCATCGGCTGCGGGGCCGTCGGGGCCATGGAGGGCGCCGTCGAGCGCACAATAGCCTATTGTCAGGAACGCGAGGCCTTTGGCGGGCCGATCATGCAATTCCAGAACACTCGTTTCAAACTGGCCGAATGCAAAACCAAAACCACCGTCGCGCGCGCGTTCCTGAACGAATGCATCGCAGAGCATCTGCACGGTGAATTGAGCGTCGAAAAGGCCGCCATGGCAAAATACTGGCTGACCGACACGCAGGGAGAAGTCTTGGACGAATGCCTGCAATTGCATGGCGGCTACGGCTATATGCAGGACTACGCCATCGCGGAAATGTGGACCGACGCGCGGGTGCAACGGATCTATGGCGGCACAAACGAGATCATGAAAGAGCTGATCTCTCGCGGCTTTTCCGGAAAGAAATCTTAAGCGATGCCCCCGTTGACAGGTCAGATTTTGAGTATTTTTGCCAAAATGAAATGGCAAAGGGTCGACCCCGCCATCCAGCGCGGCAATCAGTTCACTGCCTTGAGGCAGGACAGCAGGGTGTCACCTTGGGCGGTCATCGGCTCTGCAGCCTGTACCGCACCTGCCATTGTGGCCAACTATGGTTAAAAATCAGTAAGCCGTTTCCAAGTTCATCTTGGCAAAAATACTCGAATCCAACCCGCGCAAAACGCGCAACGCCAGAGAAAGAGCCCCAATGACCATCAAACTTCACTGTTTTGGCGAAAGCGGAAACGCCTATAAAGCCGCACTTGCGCTTCAACTCAGCGGGCTGGATTGGGAACCCGTCTTTGTGGATTTCTTCAACGGAGAGACCCGCAGTGACACCTACCGCACCACCGTTAATGTGATGGGCGAAGCGCCCGTGTTGGTGGATGGGGATGTCTCACTGACACAATCTGGCGTCATCCAGCAATATATCACAGACAAATCCGGAAAGTTCGGTGGCGCGCCAGACGAAAAATACGAGGTTCTGCGTTGGGTTTTATGGGACAATCACAAACTGTCCAGTCAGGCGGGAATGACCCGGTTCCTGATGAATTTTCTGCCTGCGGACAAGCGCCCCGAGCCTGTGATTGCCTTTACCCAAGGTCGCCTCAAGGCGGCGTATCAGGTGTTGAACTCTCATCTTGAGGGGCGCAACTGGATCGTCGGCACCGGCATCACCAACGCGGATCTGTCCTGTTGCGGCTATCTTTATTATCCAGAGCCTTTTGGGTTTGATCGCGCCGAATGGCCCAATATCGACGCCTGGCTCACCCGGCTAAGCGAAACGCCCGGCTGGAAGCACCCCTATGATCTGATGCCCGGCAACCCGGCGGATCGCGCCTAAGCAAGGAAAACGCCCATGGAAGACGCCTATATATATGACGCCGTTCGCTCTCCCCGCGGCAAGGGGCGCCGCGATGGCAGCCTGCATGAGGTCACGGCTGTCAAGCTGAGTGCGGATATCCTGAACGCCCTCAAGACCCGCAACGGGTTGCAAGGCCATGCGGTCGAGGATGTGATCTGGGGCAATGTCACGCAACTGGGCGAACAGGGTGCCTGTTTGGCGCGCTCTGCGGTTCTGGCCTCTGATCTGGATGAATCCATCCCAGGCGTCGCGATCAATCGCTTTTGCGCCTCTGGTCTGGAGGCGGTGAATATGGCAGCAAACCAGATCCGGGGCGGCGCGGGCGATGGCTATATCGCGGGCGGTGTCGAATGTATGAGCCGGGTTCCCATGGGCAGTGACGGCGGCGCGATTGCCGCCGATCCGACGCTGGCGATGAAAAGCTATTTCGTCCCGCAAGGCATCAGCAGCGATATCATCGCGACCGAATATGGCTTTACCCGCGATATGGCGGATGCCTTGGCCGTACGCAGCCAGCACCGCGCCAAGGCGGCATGGGATGATCACCGTTTTGACCGATCTGTCATTGAAATCAAGGACATGAACGGGTTGTCGATCCTTGATCACGACGAGCACATGCGCCCCGAGACCGACATGCAAAGCCTCGGCGCGCTGCGTCCCAGTTTCAAGGATATCGGAGAGGCCATGCCCGGCTTTGACAAGATCGCGCTGATGAAATACCCGCATCTGGAGCGGATCGAACATATCCACCACGCGGGCAATTCCAGCGGCATCGTCGACGGGGCCGCCGCGATCCTGCTGGGCAACAAGGCCTATGGTGAGGCGCATGGGCTAAAGCCACGCGCGCGTATTCGTGGCACCGCCAAGATCGGCACCGATCCGACGATCATGCTGACCGGGCCCGTGCCTGTGACGCAGAAGATCCTGCGCGAGGCGGGAATGACGATTGGCGACATCGACCTGTTCGAGGTGAACGAGGCCTTTGCCAGCGTCGTCTTGCGCTTTATGCAGGCGTTTGACGTTGACCCCGACGTGGTGAACGTCAACGGCGGGTCGATCGCAATGGGGCATCCTTTGGGGGCGACGGGCGCGATCATCCTTGGGACCCTGCTGGACGAGATGGAACGCAGCGACAAGGAAACCGGATTGGCAACCTTGTGCATCGGGTCCGGCATGGGTGCAGCCACGATCATAGAGCGCGTCTGATGCCAAAGATTGATCCCGAAACGGTCACCGCGCGCCACAGCACCAGCTACCCTGCGCCCTATGCAGAAATGATGCGCGGACGGCATTATTTGCCGTTTGGCGACGCAGGTGGGCTGACGCAATTCGGGGCCAGCATAACGGTGCTGGACCCCGGCGGCATGTCGTCGTTGCGCCATTGGCATTCCCGTGAAGACGAATTCATGATGGTCACGCTGGGCGAGGTTGTACTGGTCGAGGACAGTGGCGAAACCGTACTGCACCCCGGTGACTGTGCGGCCTTTCCAGCGGGTGTCGAAAACGGTCACCACGTCCTGAACCGTACCGACCAAGAGGCGCGGTTTCTGGTGATCGGCAGTCGCGACGCGAATGAGGTCTGCACCTATTCGGACCATGATTTGAAAGTGGTCGAAAAGAACGGCGTGGGCGTTTTCACCCGCAAAGATGGCAGCCCGCTGCCACCGGAGGCCTGATGCCCAAGATCGACATGTCCGCCCTGCCCGTTCGTAAAGGGTCCAGCTATCCCGGCAAACTGGCCGCACAAATGGGCAATCGCGCACAGATCAGTCTGGGGGCGGCGTCAGGACTGACCCAGTTTGGGGTTAATCTTGTGACACTGGGGCCCGGCGCACTGTCGTCGCTGCGTCATTGGCATGAAAATCAGGACGAGTTCTTGATGGTCACGCAAGGTGTCTGCACGCTGATCGACGACACCGGAGAGACCGATCTGCATCCCGGTGACTGCGCGGCCTTTCCAGCCGGGGACCCCAACGGGCACCACCTGATCAACAGGACCGACGCGGATGCGACCTTTGTGGTGGTCGGCACCCATACGCCCACCGAGGTTGGCCATTACAGCGATGTTGACCTGCATGTGACCTCGCGAAACGGGGTTCACAGCTTTACCAAACGCGACGGCACGCCTTTTGATGGAGACAGCGAATGACCGATTTCACCTATGCCGTTGACGCCGACGGGATCGCCACAATCGCCTGGAATCAGACCGGGACATCCATGAATGTCATGTCTTTCGAAGGGCTTGATCAACTGAATACACATGTGGATACAGCGCTGGCCGACGCAGCTGTCAAAGGCATTGTGATCACCTCGGCCAAGGACAGCTTTGCCGGGGGCATGGATCTGAATGTGCTGGCACGGATGCGCGATGATGCGGGCGACGAGCCGGCCAAAGGCCTGTTCGATGGCATCCAGCAAATGCACAGGCTGTTGCGCAAAATCGAACTGGCGGGGATGGACCCCAAGACCCAGAAGGGCGGCAAACCCGTGGCCTGCGCCCTGCCCGGCACGGCCGTCGGCATCGGCTATGAGTTGGCGCTGGCGTGCCATCGCATCTTTGCCGCCGACATCCCCAAAGCCAAGATTGGCCTGCCCGAAATCATGATTGGCCTGTTTCCCGGCGCCGGCGGCACCACCCGTCTTGTGCGTAAAATGGGCGCAATGGCCGCCGCGCCCTTCCTGCTGGAAGGCAAGCTTTGCGATCCCGTCAAAGCCAAAGCAGCCGGGTTGATTGACGAGGTCGTCGCCGATCCGGTCACCGCCGCAAAAGCATGGATCTTGCAGGCAAAAGACGCCGATCTGGTCAAGCCGTGGGATGCACGTGGCTATAAAATGCCCGGCGGCACGCCCTATACGCCCTCTGGTTTTATGACCTTTGTCGGGGCCGCTGCCATGGTCCATGGCAAAACCCAAGGGGTCTATCCTGCCGCCAAAGCCCTTTTGGCCGCCGTCTATGAAGGCGCGCAGGTGCCCTTTGACACCGCGCTGAAAATCGAGGCGCGCTATTTTACCTCTGTTCTGCTAAACCCCTCGTCCAGCGCCATGATCCGCTCGCTGTTCCTCAACAAAGAAGCTCTGGAAAAAGGGGCCGTGCGCCCCACCGACATCCCCGACCAGCGGGTCAAAAAACTGGGCGTCATGGGCGCGGGCATGATGGGTGCAGGCATTTCTCTGGTCTCGGCGCTGGCCGGCATCGAGGTGGTGCTGATCGACCAAAGCCAAGAGGCCGCTGACAAAGGCAAATCCTACACCGCCACCTATATGGATAAGGGCATCCAGCGCAAAAAGGCGACGCCGGAAAAGAAAGAGGCCGTGCTGGGCCTGATTACCGCAACCACCGATTTTGCCGCGCTCAAAGACTGCGACCTGATCGTCGAGGCGGTGTTTGAAGATCCTGCAATCAAAGCCGACGTCACCCGCAGGGTGGAGGAGGTAATCCCGCAGAATTGTATTTTTGCCACCAACACCTCAACCCTGCCGATCAGCGATCTCGCCAAGGCCAGCGCCCGCCCAGACCAATTCATCGGCATCCATTTCTTCAGCCCCGTCGATAAAATGATGCTGGTCGAAATCATCAAAGGGGCACAAACCGGCGACCGGGCGGTTGCCAAAGCCCTTGATTACGCACGCCAAATTCGAAAAACGCCGATCGTGGTAAATGACGCGCGCTTTTTCTATGCCAACCGCTGCATTATTCCCTACATCAACGAAGGCATTCGCATGGTGGCCGAAGGTGTCCCTCCCGCCCTTATCGAAAACGCTGCAAAACTGCTGGGAATGCCGCTTGGGCCGCTTCAACTTGTCGATGAAACCTCGATTGATCTAGGCGCAAAAATCGCACGAGCGACAAAGGCGGCGATGGGCAATGAATACCCCGACGCTGCCGTAGACGATGTCTTGTTCTGGATGGAAGGGGACAAACGCTTGGGTCGCAAGGCCAAAGCGGGTTTTTACGCCTATGACGAGGCCGGCAAGCGGACCGGACTTTGGCGCGGTCTCACGGATCGCTACCCCCTTGCCGCCGATCATCCAGACCTCACAGAGGTCCAGCACCGGCTGATGATGGCGCAGGTCCTGGAGGCCGTGCGCGCCAAAGAAGAAAACGTGCTGCTGGATATTCGCGAGGGCGACGTGGGCGCAATTCTGGGATGGGGGTTTGCGCCTTGGTCCGGTGGGCCGTTTGGCTGGCTGGACATTCTGGGCGCGGGTCGCGCTGTAGAGATCTGCGAGGATCTGACAGAACGCCATGGCGCTCGATTTACAGCACCTCAACTGTTACGCGATATCGCGGCGAGCAGAGAGACGTTTTATGGCCGCTTTACCACGGACAAACCAAACGCAGCCTAAAACAGAATCGGGATCAGCCAAAACAAACGGCTGGGGCTGTGAATGAGGTCGAGCACCCAACAAGGTCTTCGTCCTCAAGGCATTCCAGTAGCATTGCGGCCTCCTCGCTGGACAGCACGGTGTATTGTGCGGCGTCGGGGCGCGCCTCCAGCAGATCAACCATGTTGACCACGCCCAAGCTTGGGCAAAACACCAAAGCGCCGACATTGGCAAAGACCACTTCGTCATTGTCAAACTGAAGCTGGATGACCTGATGCTCACCGCGTGGCATGCGTCTTTCGATCCCGCGCAGACCCTCCAGATCAGCGGCAGAAACCAACTGAAACGGGTCACCGAACAGCGTATCACCAGAATCGCTTTCAATCATCACGGATTGCTCGGCCAGCAGGGTCATCGGGTTCTGATTGCCCAGCGCACCGGCAGGCACATGCAAGGGCCAGAGCGAGGCGGGACAGATGGAATCGGCCTCCCAGTTTTGACCACATGTGATGCTGCGCACAGGCTGCAGACCGCGATCAAACGTCAGAACAAGATCACCCTCGGCGATGGCCTCTACCGGACGCCAGCCCGTCGCCGTTGCGACTTTGGTCCCGGCAATCAGACCAAATGCCAGACCGACAGATCTTTTGGATTGGGCCGATCCCCAGGTTGCGCCAGAATCCTGACGGTAGGTCCGTGGCTCGTTGCCAAACAGTGTCTTACTCAGTCCAAACATGTTCTCATTCCACCGAATTTTTTAGCGTGTTTTTGATTTTCAAACGTTTTTTATTTTGGACTGCTCGATGAAAACCAAATGCCTTGATTCGCATGCCCAATCTGAGCCATGAATTCGGTCATATTGGGGCATTTTTTCGGCAATCGCGTCAATTCTGCGATTTGAAGAGGTTTTGGCTCAAAAATGACAACAATTTTCCACTTAAAAGCTGTATCCGAAGCGCGTTATGTCTTCCCGGCAGAGATTGGCAACCAGCTCTTTGGTCTGGTCATCATAGTAGTGCTGGTGATTCTTTTCGCGATCAGAGGCGTTCACCTGCGGGATTTCATCCAGACGAAAGCCAAGATGGGCCTCTAACGGGCCCATATCCTCGGCCAGATGTTCCAAACGGATGAAATGCGTCGGGCGTTCCGTTCCACTGCAATCCCGCACATAGGATCCATAGGGAGAGCCACTGATCGACTGCCCAATGCGCGGGTCAGTGAGAAAGCTGGTGAAATCGAGCCGCCGGGCCAGACGCACAGAGAGATGGTCGAAATTCTGCATCCGCAGCCAACGATAATAGCTAACCATGCGGTCCCACGGGTTGCGCACCAGTGTGAAGATAAAAAAATCGTCGAACTCTTCCGGACAGATCAAACCGTCAATGTCCGCCAGCGTAGAGTGCTTCCAAAGCCGCCCGGCGGTCTTGATATCCTTTTGGCGGCGCTTGCGTTTTTGGGCCTTTGGCGTGTCACCGATCAGGATATCATCCTTCATCGCACGCGCTTCTAGCGCCATCGCCGTGCCTCCAGTTTTCGGGATATGCACAAACAGGTAACGACGGCCACGCGAAATAATCATTCTGGCTTTTGCCCCCTCACTGCTTGGGCTCCTGCGCCACGCCGCGCCAGAACCAGCCCCGACAGAACGATCATGCCCATGCCTACAACCGCCCAAAGACCCAGCACCTGCGACCAAAGCCACCAGCCCCAGAGCGCCCCGAAAATCAGCAGACTATATTCGAATACCGACACAAATGACGCCTCTGCCAGCAGATACCCCTTTGTGATTAACCCAACTCCGATAACAGCCAGTAAAGACTGTATGGCCACCAACCCAAACTGCGTGCCCGATACCTGCACCCATCCGCGCACAAGGAATCCATCGGCCCCTTGCGGCACATCTGGCTGCCAAAGGGCAAGGACAGCGCAGCCCAAAAGCCCCCAGAACAGGATCGCGACGAAAAACCCGGCCAAAAGGCACAGGGTGTGTTCGCGCGCGCAATAGGCGCGGGTCATCAAAGCGGCCAGCGCATAAAGAATTCCCGCGACGATCGGCATGATCAAAGCGGGCGAAAGCGCCGTCACATCAGGCCGCAAC
>CALGTJ010000656.1 GCA_937901435.1 uncultured Rhodobacter sp.
ATTCGAACTCCCGACCCTCTGTTCCCAAAACAGATGCGCTACCAGGCTGCGCTACGCCCCGACGAGGTGCTAGATACCTCCCCTTTCCGGGTTTGAAAAGCCCTTAGTTGGCATCTTCTGCATTATCTTCATTATCATCTTTTCCAGTGGCCGTACTCTCTGGAATATCGTCACTGGCGTGCTTTGTATCCCCATCGCACGGCCATGCGGCCAGCGTCTGATCCAGCATCGGGTGGCGCAATTGAGACCCCACGCCAATCCCCAGCATCTTGGTCATTCCGCCATTCACCTCAAGAACCGCCAGAATGCCATCACCGCCGGGAATCAGGCTGCGATCCAACGGAACTGCGTTTTCATGGATGTGCTGAACGGTGCCATCCTCGGACAGGAACAGCATATCAAGTGGGATCAGGGTGTTTTCCATCCAGAAAGCCACGCGTTGCGGATAATCATAGAGAAACAGCATCCCGGCATTTGTCGCCATCTTCTCTCTGTTCATCAGACCCAGAGACCGCTCTGCCGGCTCATCCGCCACTTCGACCGTAAAGCGCGCCGTGCCCCAGTCCCCACGCAGATCAACCTGTGCTTCGCTGCAGGCCGCAAAGGCCGATGCCGACGAAAAAAGAAAGAAGCCAACTGAAAGTGATTTGATCACATTATTTCCTTAAGGCCGTATCCCACGCCGCCACATGGGCTGCCATGCGGCCGCGCGCGCCATCTACAACCCTAAGTGCCACGGCTTCGCCGGGCTGTAAATCGGCAAGACCCGAGCGGCGCAACACTTCGATGTGAACAAACACATCCTCGGAACTGCCAAAGATATTCGCAAAGCCAAAGCCTTTGGCCTTGTCAAACCACTTTACGCGGGCCGGTTCATAGGGAATTTCCGACAGAGGAATATCACCGGGTTCCATGGGGATATCCGCAAGAACCGGGCTACCGTCGCCTTCGGGTGGGGACACGGCGAACACCTCTACGGCCTGAACACCGCGCTGGGTGTATTGGATAGACAGCGTGATCCGAGAGCCATCCGCAACAGAGCTTTGGCCAAAATTACGCAGAACATTGGCGTGCAACAGAATGTCTGGGCCACCCGCATCAGGAACCACGAACCCGAACCCTTTGGTCGGATCGAACCACTTAACTTGACCGTCCAGAGGTCTGGAGATGTCTTCCGGTTCAGTCATACTACCCTGTCCGTCGCCACACGGGCGTGATGATGCTGTTAACATGTTGTCACAGACGAAGCGCCACTTGCCAAGCCAAAAAGCACTTCTTTACATGCCCTTGTCATTCACGAACCGTGAAATTCACGGGTTCAGACGCTGAATCGACCATGCCTCATTAACCTTTTCTCGCGTCCAGCGAAACCGATCATGCAGACGAAATTCGCCATCAGCCCAAAATTCCATCTCTAGCGGACGGATCCGAAAACCGCCCCAATGGGGGGGCCGTGCCGGGGTTTCGCCATAGGTTTGGGTGGCCTCGTCGACCGCGCGCACCAGATCGTCACGCGCCTCAAGCGGTTGCGATTGCTGCGAAGCCCAGGCGCCGATGCGGCTGCCAAGGGGGCGCGAGTTGTAATGGGCGTCCGCCTTTTCGCCGTCCTCTTTTTCCACCAGCCCGCGCACCCGGATCTGGCGTTTCAGAGATTTCCAGTGCCACACAAACGCCGCTTTGCCAGAGCCGATCAGTTCTTGCCCCTTGGCACTTTGGTAGTTCGTGTAAAACACAAAGGCATCCGGTTCGATCGAGCGCAACAGCACGATTCTGACATTCGGCAGCCCGCTGGTATCCACCGAGGCCAGCGCGACCGCTTCAGGATCAGCGATCTCGGACCCGCGTGCCGCATCCATCCAGTCCTGCGCGAGTACAAAAGGATCATCGCCGGCAAAGATCCCGGTTCTATCAGACATGGCCATACCTCTAGCTGCTTTATTTATAATAGCCGTAATCGCCTTCCCCGAGGGTGACAAGCATCAAGCGGCCTCCGCACACTTGATGCGCGTAGGTGAATAGCCTAAACGATTTCTTAAAATGGCGAAGGGCTGGGGCATGAAAACGGAACTGATGGCGGGAAAACGCGGGCTGATTATGGGCCTTGCGAACGACAAATCGATTGCGTGGGGCATTGCGCGGGCCTTGTCAGAGGCGGGCGCGGAACTGGCGTTTTCCTATCAGGGCGAAGCCATCAAGAAACGGGTCGATCCACTGGCCGCCCAGCTTGGCTCTGACATTGTGATCCCTTGCGACGTCGGCGATCACGCCAGCCTTGACGCGCTCTTTGAGACACTCAGGGAAAAATGGGGCAAGATTGACTTTGTCGTCCATGCCATTGGCTTTTCTGATAAAAACGAATTGCGCGGCCGTTACGTGGACACCAGCGCCGACAATTTCCGCATGACGATGGATATCTCTGTCTATTCCTTCACCGCCGTATGCAAACGCGCCGCCGCCATAATGCCAGACGGCGGCTCGCTGCTGACCCTGACCTATTACGGGGCCGAGCGCGTGATGCCCCACTATAATGTCATGGGCGTCGCCAAGGCCGCCCTTGAGGCTTCTGTGCGCTATATTGCAGAGGATCTGGGCAAGGATGGCATCCGCTGCAATGCGATCAGCGCCGGGCCGATCAAGACGCTGGCCGCCAGCGGCATCGGTGATTTCCGCTATATCATGAAATGGAACGAATATAACTCGCCCCTGCGCCGCAACGTCACCACCGACGATGTGGGCGGCTCTGCGCTGTATCTGCTGTCTGATCTCAGCGCAGGCGTAACGGGCGAGACACATCACGTGGACGCGGGCTATCATGTGGTTGGCATGAAGGCGGTCGATGCCCCCGATATCACCAAAAGCTAACCTGCGCCTCATAACAACCGCATCTATACTATAAGGACTGCGCCCCATGACTGATCGCCTGCCCCACGAAAAAGGATTTCACGTCAGCTGGGACCAGATCCACCGCGACTCGCGCGCGCTGGCATGGCGGCTGGACGGGCGCGGGCCCGACGATGGTCATTGGCGTGGTATCGTGGCGATCACCCGCGGCGGCATGGCCCCGGCGATGATTATCGCACGCGAGCTGGACGTGCGCACCGTCGATACGATCAGCGTCAAGAGCTATGACAACCAGACACAGACCGAGGCCAGCGTGCTCAAATCGCCGGACGCGAATCTTATGGGGGCCGATGGCGAAGGCATTCTGGTGATCGACGATCTGGTCGACAGCGGCAAGACGCTGGAACTGGTGCGCGAGATGTATCCAAAGGCGCATTTCGCCACCGTCTACGCCAAACCAAAGGGAGAGCCGATGGTCGACACCTTCATCACCGGCGTCAGCCAGGACACGTGGATCTTTTTTCCGTGGGACATGGCCCTGCAATATGTGAAACCCTATCGCGGCTGACCCCCTGTCCCTGGCCTTGTCCCTGGCCTGGCCTTTCGAGGTGACGCAAGGATATGGCCAGCGCGGTTAATATGTGATTTCCTGCACATGTGCCGCGTCAGCCGTCCTGTGTCTGGCGCAGACCGATCATATTACGACAAGAAAGGCTATTCGATGTATAAATCCCTTTGCGCAGCGGCGCTTGCCACGGCAACTCTTTTTCCGGGTCTTGCACAGGCGCAATACGTCGTCGTCACGGGCGACCGGCTGGTGGACTTTCAGGGCTGGGAAAAGGTCATCGCAGACAAGGATCCCTCTGACGGCTGTGGCGGGCTGGGGTTGAAGGAGTACTACCCAACGACCACCGAGCGGATCAAATCCAAGGGCTGTTCGATCATTATGATCGGGGATCTCGCCGCGATCAAAGCCGACAAGAACCCCAAGGACGGCTGTGGCAAGGTTGATCTGAACTTTATCATGCCCAAGGCGCGTGAACATATCCTCGCCAATGGCTGTGCCAGCATGTTGGAACCCGATCCTTGGTAAACACACCTGTGACCCTGCAAAATGTGAACCCCAATATCGCGCAGACGGATGCCCCGGCGATTGTCGAGGCATTCCGCTGGCTGGCAGAGGCGACGATCACCGACGACAAGCCCCTGATCAACGTCAGTCAGGCCGCACCTGTGGCCGCCCCACACGCGGATCTGCGCCGTTTCATGGCAGAGACGGTGATGAATGATGTCACCTCTCATCTCTACGGCCCCGACCTTGGGCTGCCTGCCCTGCGCGCCGAACTGGCCGCGCAGACGGGCGCGCATTATGGCGGTCAGGTCAGCGCCGATCAGGTTGCCATCACAGCCGGTTGCAATCAGGCCTATACCGCCGCCATCGCCACGCTTTGCGCGCCCGGTGACGAGGTAATCCTGCCAACACCTTGGTATTTCAACCATAAAATGTGGCTGACCATGAACGCCATGGTGCCTGTGCCCCTGCCCACGGATGACGCGTTGCTGCCTGATCCCGATCGTGCGGCGGCGCTGATCACCGACAAGACACGCGCCATCGTGCTGGTCTCTCCCAATAATCCGGGCGGCGTGGAGTATCCCGCCGATCTGATCCTTGCGCTCTATACCCTATGCAAATCTCGCGGAATCGCGCTGATCCTCGACGAAACCTACCGCGATTTTCACAGCCTGTCCGGCGCGCCTCATCCGCTGTTCACCGATCCCGACTGGGCCGACACGCTGATCCATCTCTACAGCTTTTCCAAGGCCTACCGTCTGACCGGGCACCGGGTCGGCGCGATCATCACAAGTGCCGCGCGGCTTTACGAGGTCGAGAAATACCTTGATTCGACCACCATCTGCGCCAATCAGCTGGGCCAACGCTCTGCCCTGTGGGGGATGCAGAACCTGTCGCAATGGCTGGCGGGCGAGCGGGACGAGATTCTTGACCGCCGCGCCGCCATCACAGAAGCTTTTGCAAGTCTTGACGGTTGGACCCTGAAAGGCTGTGGGGCGTATTTTGCCTATGTCGAACACCCCTATGCCATGTCCTCTGTCGATCTGGCCCGCCATCTGGTCAACCACGAGGGCGTGTTGATGCTACCCGGCACCATGTTCAACCCCGATCCCGCCGGGCACCGCCAAATGCGCATCGCTTTTGCCAATGTGGACCGCGCAGGCATCACACAACTCTTTGAGCGCCTGCAAAACCTGACGCTCTGATCTTGCCCCGCTGCCCGCAGCCGCGTAGACATCGCTGACGGTTTATTCAGGTGAGGCGATATCCATGGCGAGCGGCACAAAAGGCGGATTTTCCAAGGCAGTGGTGTGGGTGATCCTCCTGCTTCTGATCGTCGGGCTTGCGGGGTTCGGGGCCACCAGCTTTGGCGGGTCGGTCAGCAGCATCGGCAAGGTCGGAGATCGCGAGATCAGCACGCAACGATATGCGCGCGCTTTGCAGACCCAGATCAACCAGATCTCGCAGCAGTTCGGCCAGAACCTGACCCTCGCACAGGCCCAGCAATTCGGCATCGACCGATCCGTTCTGGGGCAACTGGTGTCCACCGCCGCGCTGGAACATGAGGCCGCCGGGCTGGGGATTTCCGCCGGGGACGA
>CALGTJ010000657.1 GCA_937901435.1 uncultured Rhodobacter sp.
TCCCTCATTGATTCAGAGATCAACAAACCGCGCAAGAGGGGGTGAGTAATTACGGGTAGTCTGTTTTTGCGCTTTTTTTAATGAATCTTAAGTCGGATGATCAAATAATCCCTGATCTTGTCTGCCTCCGTGTTAGACTTTTTAAACAGGAAGAGGTTAACGTGACGGAGTTTCTCATGCGTTCAAAACATATCTTAACGGCCGCTCTTGCCACGGCCATCACTGCTGCCCCTGTTACTCGTGCAAGTGCGGACGCGGGCAATCTTGTCGGTGGCATCGTTGGGGGCATTATTGGGGGCGCGCTGGTCAACAGCGCTAATAAACGGCCGACACAGCGTGTCTATGTCAAACCCACCTATTCGAACCCAAGGTACAGCGCGACGCGCACGGCCAATCGAGAGACCCAGACCGCGCTCAATTATTTTGGCTACCCCGCCGGGACACCCGATGGGGTGCTGGGCAGTAAGTCGCGGGCTGCCGTTTCGGCCTATCAGGCATACATGAGCTTTCCGATTACGGGAAACCTGAACCAGTTCGAGCGCGATATTCTGGTCGGTGCCTACACCCGCGGCATCAGCGGTGGCTATGATACGACCCAGTTGATTGCCCGTGACCCGGATGGCGTGAAGGCGCTGTTGGTCGCGCAGCGCGATATCATGACCGGCGGCAACACTGCGCCGCGCCGCACTGCCGGATAAGCCGGTCTGCCGCTAGAGGTCTCTGACGCGGTCGACGAGATCGCCGAAAGCTCTGATCCCTCTCCGGAACAACTGCTGCAACGCTCTGGGTTCATTCAGCTTGCTGATCTGAACGGAGACGGGAACAACGATTATATCCTCGACACGTCCTTTGCAGGCTCGTCCTTTTGGTGCAACGCGGCGCAGTGCAAGACGCTGGTCTTTGTGTCGACACCCAATGGCTATGCGCGGAACGATCTGTTGCAGGCAAACCCGATCCCTGCCAGCTTTAGCTGCATCGGCTCAAGCTGTGTGATCGCCAAGCCAGAGACCATAAACGAAACCGTCATGGCCTCGACCCAGCCTGTCCCTGAGGTGTCGATCATCCCAGAGACATCGCTGACCTCCGGCGGTGGCCTGCCGTTGTTCAACGTTCCGACGGCAACGGTGTCGCTGGCCAGCCATTGCGCAAAGGTCGGTATGCTGACCAATGCCAACGGTGGGTTCACCAATGCGGCGACGATGACTGACCCCAAGATGGTCCTGAACGAGCAATTCTGCCTCGCCCGCGCCTATGCAATGGACGCAGAGAAGCAGATGATCGCCAGCATGGGCATCACAACCGCTCAGGTCGATGGTCAATGTCGCCAGTATGGCGAGGCTCTCAAGGTCTATGTCAATTCTTATGGTGTGAAATCGCGCGGCGATGTGATGCGTGACGTTGGGAGTTTCGTGCTGAGTTCCGGTATGGATGCAGCCCAGCTAAGCGCGACGGCCAAGATCTGCCTCGGGGCTGGCTATCGGTTAGACGACATGAACATTGCCATCGGCACCGGTCTTTTGCTGGTGGTGCTGGGCGAGGCACCATATGGCGAGTTGATGGGCCACCATCTGAGCCTTGGGTTCGGCGTGTCAGAGCGTTTTGACCTCGCAATGCCATGGTATGGCGAAGCGATGAGCGCCATCGGCAGCGGTACGCCCGCAGTCTTTGCCCCAGACCAGTTCGATCGCACCGCGCTGGTCCAAGACGCGGTAGGCGCGATGGCGGGCGGCGGCAAGCCTGTGCTGAAACCGATTGAGACTTCGGGGATCAAGGCAAAGTTGCCGACCTTTGGCGTCTCTGAAAAGAAATCCCGCTAAACATGGCGGACCTCAGCCGGGCCAAACCACGGTCCGGCTGAGAAATTTGAAAACTCTCTCTTTCCCTCTTCACATGGCGGTAGACCTCGGCTAAGAGACCGCTACTCCAAGTCATGGACATGCGGTCGTGGCGGAATTGGTAGACGCGCAGCGTTGAGGTCGCTGTGGGGTAACACCCGTGCGAGTTCGAGTCTCGCCGACCGCACCATTTCTTATTGACCTGCCGTGTTTGGTCAAAGTTGGGCAGGTTTAGAGAAACACAATCACCTGCTCCCTCAATATACTCAACCAGTCACGTCCACTGTCGGCCATTTCGCTCTCCATGACAAACGCGAAACACAAAGCGCATGTCTTTGGATTGCTGAAGCCGACCGACAATGGAAGCTGACTTGTCGATCTGGCACTGCTCATACCTTTCAGATAGCCACCATTCGCGCAGTCTGTGGCAGTGCGGACTTTGAACCCCACGCCGAGCTGCACGCGCACCACGGCGGGCACAGATATCGGGTTTATGCTCTCTGCTCTGGCATCACTGCTTATGCTGTTGGTCTTGGCGGATCATGGGGAATAGGGAACATCCGGGCGCACGATCAGCGGCCAAGGGCTTGTCTCTGCGTCTGGCTCAAGCTGCACTTCTATCAGGGCTGGAACATCCTCGGCGATGGCCTGTTTTAGCACCGGTGCGAGTTCTGCTGGCGAGCCGACACGATAGCCTTTCACGCCGCTGGCTTGTGCGAGTTGCAGGTAATCGACGCCGGGCAGATCGCTTGCAAGGGTTCTGCCCGCAAAATTTGTGATCTGGTCGCGCCTGACATTGCCGTAAGAGCGGTTGTTAAAGACAATCGCAACAACGCCGATGCCATGCTGCGCTGCTGTCGAAAGTTCAGAGGCCGCAAACATGAACCCGCCATCCCCCAAGATGGTGACGACCGCTTTTTCAGGGCATCCCACCTTTGCGCCAAGCGCCGTTGGATAGGCAAATCCCAAATTTCCTTGATAACCAGAGGTGATGTAGGTGCGAGGCGCATAAACGGGCCACGCAAAATACGAGGCATATCCGGCCTGACACATGTCCTTGACCAGAATGCCGTCGCGGGGCAGGGCGGTTCGGATGACGTCGAGATAGGACACCTGCGGCTGGATATTGGCGACCTGTTCTACCGACCTTTCGCGCGCCTCTGAGATCCGCTTGCGATTGCCGGTTATGGCAAAGCCCTCGGCGCGCAGTGCATCCGAAAGGGCCGCCGCGCCTATGGCGGCATCAGAAATAATCCCCGCATCAGGCTTGAGCCTTAGCAATTCTTCGGGTTCGATGTCGATGCGGATCAGTTGTCGCGGTGCCGCAAGCCTGTCGGAGGCGTCCATCATCCCGCGCCATCGCATCGCCTGCATTTCGCATCTTGATCCAATGCCGATCAGAACATCGGTATCGCGCCACAGTTCATAGGCCTCTACCGAAGTGACGCAAAGCGGGTGATCGGCCGGGACAACACCTCGCCCGCCGCGAAACGCGGTCACAGGCGCGTCCAGCATCTCTGCCAGTTCCAGAACCTCGCGACCCGCGTGTTGTGCGCCCGATCCCACCATGATCATTGGGCATTTTGCAGCCTTGAGCAGTGCAACCGCAGCCGCAATGCATGCAGGATCCACAAGGTCGCCCGGCGTCGTCCACGCGGACCCGCCCTCTGGCCCGGAATCTGGGCCAGAATCGGAGCCCGAACCTAGGCCAGAATCTGACACAGGTGCTGCTTGCGCCATCGTATCCCAGCACATTTCCAGCGCCACCGGGCCGGGCCGCCCGGTCGTCATCCGGTGAAAGGCCTCGTCAACCAACGCCTTCGCCGCCGTGGCATTGGGAATACGCTCTGCCCATTTGATAAAGGAATTCAATGTCGCCCGCTGATCCGGGATTTCATGCAGATGGCCGCGTCCCCGTCCCATAAAGGGTGAGGGAACCTGTCCCGTAAGCAGCAACAGCGGCGCATTTATGGCAACAGCCGTGCAAAGCGCCGCCCCCGTATTCAGCACGCCCGGACCCGGCACGACAGAAAAAACGCCGGGCCGTCCCGTCGCCCGCGCATAGCCCATGGCCATATAGGCCACCGCCTGTTCGTGCCTCGGCCCGATGACCCGGATCGAGTTTTCCATCCGCTTCAGCGCATCCATCAAGGGATAAGTCTGCACCCCCGGCAAGGCAAAAACCGTATCGACCCCATGCTCTGAAATCGCATGGGCGATCGCTTCGCCCCCTGTCATGGCTTTGGTCATACTGGCGTTCCTGTCACGTTAGAGGAGGTGCGGATTGTCTATCCCGCAAGTCTAGTCCGCGCCATTGATCGGACACAACCGTTTTGCTTTTGCCGCAAAGCAAATTGCCCAAGCAGTCGCAGGGGGCGGCCCTGATCCTTAGGCGTCGCCGAGCGTCAGCGTCACCCGATCTCCGGCGAACCAGCTTATCCCGTATTCCACCGGCTGCCCTTCGGCATCCACGTTGATCCCAACTGTGCGCAGCATCACCGCGCCTTCGGACAGGCGCAAATGCAAGGCCTGCGTGGCGCTGGCGGTTTCGGCCGTGATCCGGGTCGAGGCGCGGCGGTAATCGGCCACGCCTTCGCCGCGCAACGCCTCTGTGACGCTGCCGCCCGCGCGCAGCCTTTCCAGCAGGCCTGCAAAGCGGGCGGCGGGAAACACGCTGCGAAACACGGCAAGCGGTTGGCCGTCCGACAGGCTAAGCCCGTCATAGACCAGCACCTCGTCGCCCAGTTCCAGCCGCAAGGCCTGAGCCTCGGCCCGGTCTGCTGCGCGGCGTTCCATAGACAGGACCTCTTTTCCCGGCAATCTGCCTTGGGCGGCGAGGTTTTCGTGATAGCGCACCCGTTGCCCCAGCGCATAGTCGGTCGGCTTTTGCGCGACAAACACGCCCGCGCCGCGCCGCGCGTGGACCAGCCCCAGCTCTGCCATTTCGCCCAAGGCGCGGCGTACCGTATGGCGGTTGACCCCAAATCGCGCGGCCAGTTGCGCCTCTGTCGGCAATTTATCTCCGGGGGCATAGCGTGCCTGCGCCAGATCTTCTGTCAGATCTCGGGCGATGGATTTCCACACAGGCTGGCGCGCGGGCTTTGACATTGGGCAGATCCGGGGCAAAGCGACAAAAAATGTCGTCGCCGCCCTGTTCTAACCCATCGTCAACGGCTTGCAACCCGCAGTGGCACCGCACCGTAGCACCCCACCGTAACACCGCAGGCGACGCCGGATCCAAAACGGGGTTCAGCGCAGTTCCCGGCGCATATGGCCAGAGACCTGTCCCGCGCGCAGCTTTGGCGTGGTGTCGGGGTCAGGCCTGTTCTGTTCGCGCCCGAACAGCAATCGGTTGGCCAGCTTTTGAAGCAGAAACACACCAGTCACAAATCCGGCCAGCGCAAAGATCAGCGACCAGCCCCCCAGATCGACACAGGCCCCGTCCGCCCCCATAAAAAGCGCACGCAGCAGGCTAACCGTTTCCTGACAGGTGGGTTGGATTGCAAACATCTGGACACTCCGCTTGACCTGCGGCCATCCTGCTCTGCAATCCCGGCAAAATCATGACCGCAAACCTGCGGCACTGGGGCAGGGTCCCTGTCAGGCGATCTCAAATGTCACACGTAATTACTCACCCCCCATTTTGAGAGTGTGCGTCTCAGGCGAGGGTTTGGT
>CALGTJ010000658.1 GCA_937901435.1 uncultured Rhodobacter sp.
CGCTGCATTTCATCGACCGCAAAAAGAACGTCATCCGCCGCTCTGGCGAGAATATCGCGGCGGTCGAGGTGGAAACCATCCTGAACCGCCACCCCGCGCTGCGCATGACCGCCGCCGCTGCTGCGCCCGATGACGTGCGCGGCGATGAGGTTGCGCTGTTTGCGATTTTGCAGGAGGGGGCAGAGATCAGCGCTCAAGAGATCGTCACATGGGCACTGGACCAGATGGCTTACTACAAGGTCCCCGGCTGGATCGCTTTTGTCGATCGCCTGCCCCTGACGGCCACGCAAAAGCTGCAACGGGGCGAGATGAAGACGCTGGTGGCGCAGACCATGGCGCAAGGCGGCTTTCACGACACCCGTGCGCTCAAGAAACGCCAGACCTGATGCGCAAACCTGCCTCTTACGACGGTGTTGTGGTCTGTGCGCCGGTGACAGTGCCCTATGTGCGCTTTTCCCCCGAAACGGCGCATTGGTGGACGGGGGCCGCGCTATTCGCCTTGGCAGAAAAAACCGGTCTGCGCCCTGCGGATATCGACGGGTTCTGCTTTTCCAGCTTCTCTGCGCAGCCCGATACTGTCGTCGGCGTGGTGCAGCATCTGGGTCTGTCGCCACGCTGGATGGATCACATCCCGACAGGTGGGGCGAGCGGCGTCATGGCCCTGCGCCGTGCGGCGCGCGCAGTGCAAGCCGGCGACGCCGAGGTCGTCGCCTGTGTTGCTGCAGACACCAACCAGATCGAGAGTTTTCGCCAAAACCTGACAATGTTTTCAAGGTTTTCCCAAGACGCGACCTACCCCTATGGCTTTGGCGGGCCAAACGCGACCTTTGCCCTGATGACCGATAATTACATGCGTGAATTCGGCGTGACCCGTGAAACCTTTGCCAAGCTTTGCGTCGCGCAACGCGCCAACGCCCTGTCCAACCCCTACGCCCTGATGAAGACTCCCTTGACGGTCGATCAATATATGAACGCCCGCCCCATTTCCGATCCGGTGCATCTGTTCGACTGCGTGATGCCCTGCGCCGGGGCCGAGGCGTTTCTGGTGACAACGCCGGAAAAGGCCGCCGAACTGGGTCTGTCCAGCGCCAATATCCGTGCCACAATAGAGCGTCACAACGCCTTTGCCGAAGACCCGGTGCAAACGCGCGGTGGCTGGGTTCGCGATATTGACACGCTCTGGCAAGCGGCGGATCGCCAACCCAGCGATATGGACACGGTGCAGGTCTATGACGACTATCCGGTCATCGTCTCGATGCAACTCGAAGACCTCGGATTTTGCGCCAAGGGCGGAATTGCGGGCTTTGTTGCGGCGAATGAATTTACCATCGACGGCACCCTGCCGCTGAACACGAACGGCGGGCAATTGTCGGCGGGGCAGGCGGGGGCCGCTGGCGGGTTTCAGAACATGACAGAGGCGCTGCGCCAGATTCTGCATCAGCCTCTGGGCGATCAGGTACCCGACGCGCGGCAGGCGCTGGTGTCTGGCTTTGGACTTGTGAACTATGATCGGGGAGTCTGTACGGGTGCGGCGGTGCTGCAAGTGGGGGACTTGAGATGACCGACCCACTGCTGCCACCAAAACGCAAAGACCCGCTCAAAAATACAATGATGGGCCATGTGGCCCCGGCCTCGCGCAGTCGCGCTGCCAAGGCGATGGCTGCGCGTGCGGCGCAGGGGCGGCTTGTGCTGCAAAGCTGCGCGACCTGCGCGCGCGTCACCTATCCTCCGCGCGACCGCTGCCCGACCTGTTGGGGTCCGCTGGACTGGACTGATCAGCCGACGGGGGCGGTGGTTCTGGCCGAAACCACGATCCGGGCCACGACGGATAAATTCTTTCGCGATCATTTGCCGTGGCGCATTGGTACGGTACGGATGGACGCGGGGCCGACCGCGATTGTCCATCTGCACGGCGATGTGGCGGTCGGTGAAGCCGTTGAAATGACGTTGAAACTGGATCGCGGTGGCAATCCGGCGCTGTTTGCGCTGCCGGTCAAGGAGACCCCGAACATGCAGGACGACCCACAGTTGCGCGTCTTTACCGCCTCGCCCAAACACCGCCGCGTGCTGGTCACGGACGGGCGCACGGCGCTGGGGCAAGAGACTGCGCGCGCCTTGTTACAGGCTGGTGCGCAGGTGGTGTTTCTGGGCAATTCTGACCGATTGATGCGCTACAACGGACAGCCAGAGATCGAGGCGGAGGCGGGTGTCGAACCTGTCACATTGCGCGTCACCGACAGCCGATCGGTGCAGGAACTGGCCGCGCAATTGGGGGGGCGGATTGATGTTGTGGTGAATACAGCCTTGCATACACGGGCTGGCACTGTCGCCTTTGGCGGCAAACTGACCGATCTGCAAGAGGCGATGGATGTCGAGGTGTCCGGCCTGATGCGACTGGCGCAGGCCTTTGGCCCGGCCCTTAGCGCGCGATCTGGTGATGGGGTGAACGCGGCGGCGGCGTTCGTCGATGTGGCCTCGATCTATGGGCTGACGGGCAATCCGGGGTTCGCCGGGATGGCGGCGAGTGCGGCGGCGCGCATGACCTTGTTGCACGGATTTCGACACGAAATGCAGCAGACAGGTATTCGCGTGATGAGCATTCTGACCGGTCCCATCGACGACGGCTGGCACCAATCTGTGCCCCCGCCCAAGGTCACCCCCGCCCAGATTGCCCGCGCAATTGTGCAGGCGTTAGAGGCAGGGCAGGAACAGACCTGTGTCGGGGATATCGCCAAAAACCTGATGGCGCGCTGGCAAGATGACCCGCTGCTGACCGTGCGAGAGGAAAATCAATGAGTGCTTCTGTTCTGGCGCAAATGGCCACGGCTCTGGCCAGCGGCAAGGTGAAATGCGTGGATCTGACCAACACGCTCAGCCCCGATTTTCCAGTGATCGTGCTGCCCGCAGAGTTTGGCCAATGCGCGCCGTTTCGGATGGAAAAGCTGTCACGCTATGATGACAACGGGCCCGCGTGGTATTGGAACAATATCTCGATGAATGAACACACGGGCACCCATTTCGACGCGCCCGCCCATTGGGTGACGGGGCGTGATTTGCCGTCCAACACGGTTGACGCGCTGCCGGTGCAGGACTTTGTCGCGCCCGCGGCGGTCATTGATATCAGCGCAGAGAGTGCGGCGCATGCGGATTTCGTACTGACCCGCGCCCATCTGGAAAACTGGGAGGCGCAGCACGGCAAGATCCCGCCAAAGCATTGGATCGCCCTGCGGACGGATTGGTATAAACGCGTCGGCACCGCTGGATATCTTAACCTTTTAGAGGACGGCGCCCATTCTCCCGGACCAGACGCGGGTGCGATGGAATTCTTGGTACATGACCGGGATTGCATCGGGCTTGCGGTGGAAACTGTTGGCACGGATGCGGGGCAGGCGGTGCATTTCAACCCGCCGTTTCCGGCTCATTCGATTTTGCATGGCAACGGGCGGTATGGGCTGCAATGCCTGACCAATCTGGATCAACTGCCAACATTTGGCGCGCTTATCGTGGCCTGCCCGCTCAAGATCGAAGGCGGCTCTGGCAGCCCGTTGCGGGTGATTGCCATGATTGAAAGTGTATAAGATGGCCCAGCGTACCACTATGATAACAGGCGGTAATTCAGGAATTGGGGCGGCGATTGCGCAGCGTATTCTGGATCGGGGCGAGGCGGTGGTGTCCTTGGGTCTTGCACTGCCAGAAACTGATCATCCCAGTCTCACAGGATATGTCGCAGACCTTACAAACCCGCAGGATACCGCCGCGATCGCGCAAGAGATTTGCGCCCGGCATGACATTGATCAACTGGTACATAACGCCGGGATGATCCTGCCTGATCCCTTGGTCGAGGCGGACCCGGACGATATCCTGACCCTCGCGCAGTTGCATCTGGCCGCGCCCATGGCCCTGACCAAAGCGGCGCTGGCGGGAATGGAGGCGCGGGGCTACGGGCGCATTTTGTTCATAAGTTCACGCGCTTCTATGGGGATGGCGACGCGGTCGGCCTATGCCTCGACCAAGGCCGGGGTGCATGGTTTGGCGCGCACATGGGCCTTGGAACTTGCCCCCAAGGGGATCACCGTCAATGTGATCGCGCCGGGACCGGTGTTGACGGATAACTTTTGGGGGATCGTGCCCAAAGACGGCGCGTTGCAGGACAAGATTGCCAAAGGCGTGCCTGTGGGGCGCATTGGAACCGTTGAAGATATCGCCAATGCGGCGGCCTTTTTCCTGCAAGAGACCTCGGGATTCGTGACCGGGCAGGTTCTTTTTGTTTGCGGTGGTACAAGTCTTGGCGGACTAAACCTGTAGCGGCGCCACAATCACGCCATGAACCCCGGTTTCGGCGCCTGTTTGACGTGATCCGGGGGCAAACTTACCCCTTCGCTACATCATGATTCTCTCTGAATGAAATAAATTTAACCTCTCGTTAACCCATTAAGCCTACCCGTCAGAGGCCCTTGGTGCTGCTTGAAGAGGGTGTACTGGACCCTAAGGCATAGAAAGACTCTATTAAAAACAGTGTGATACCTGAATGTTTGCAGGACTCGTCATTGAGTCCCTTGTAAAGTTATCCACAATTGAGCTTCCATATCGCCTAACGATGGGTTCAAGTCCGCCCCATTGTCGCCCCACCAGTAACTATGTTGGAGGACGGGGCGTTGGAGGTACGATGAGATTAATAATGTTGTCCTTGGCGTTCTGCGCCGCCATAGGGCAGTCGGTTTTTGCAGGCGGCGGCCTGTCGGACCGAGACGGGCGTCAAGTGCCCGGATGGGAAGCGGTCGGGCGGTTGAATATCGCCGGATTGAATATGTGCACGGGGGCATTGATTGCACCGGATATCGTGGTGACGGCGGCTCACTGCCTGTTCCATCCACGCACAGGTCGCGAAATTGACGCTCGCAAGATCGAGTTCAATGCGGGGCTATACGGCACAGTTTCCACCGCAAGCCGGATGGTCAGCCGGTCCGTCATTCATAAGGATTATCGTTACCGTCCGGCGGGCAAGGCCCAGGTCGGGACTGATCTGGCGGTGTTGCGGTTGGAAAGCCCGATCAGCATCAGCTTGATCAAGCCGCTTCAGATCGATGAACGCCCGGAGCGCGGCGATGCTGTTGGGGTTCTGTCGTATCGCGTGGACCGTGCGACCACCCCTGCCGTTGAAGAGCCGTGCTATGTGATTGCCCGTCAGGCCGACACAGTTGTGATGTCCTGCACCGTAGAATTCGGGGCGTCTGGTTCGCCTGTGTTCATCATCGAAAGAGGCAGCGCGCCGCGCCTTGTTTCCGTGGTGACCGCCAAGGCCGTTATGGGTGGAAAAAGAGTTTCGATTTCGACCGCTTTGGCGGCATCGGTCAAACAACTTTTGCGACGGGCCGGCTAAGCCTCTACCGTCCCGCGCCATGGTTTCGTGAGCCCTAGGGTTCACGGAACGCCTCGCGGGATTTGTAGAGGGGTTTCAACAGATATTGCAGGATCGTCTTGGATCCGGTCTGCAATTCCACCTGCGCCC
>CALGTJ010000659.1 GCA_937901435.1 uncultured Rhodobacter sp.
ACCGAGCCGATCTGATTTTTCGAATAGATACTGTCTCCAGAATTTGGACCACTCCGCATGACAATGACCTTCACTCCAGACAATTCGACTTCAGCACCATCGCGTATCGCGGCGTTTTTCGCTGAAAATAAGGTTGGGGAACCACGCAGGCTCATTTGGTCCTTGAGCACAAGCGTGTTCATATTGTTGTTGGCTGCGATCATGTCGTTTGGTGCCGGATTGCAATACTGGAACCACAAGATGTTGTATGAGAACGAAGTGCGTCTTGCGGATGACAAGCACCTTGTCACGGCCTCCTATCTGGCGCTTTCGCTGTCGCGCTATTCTCGGGACGTGTCGCTGGCCTTCTCTCACTGGGCAAATAGCGTTACCTCTGCAGGCGCAACAGGTGCAGCCGTTTACGACCACACATATGTTGCCAAGTCGATGGATATCGATGGGCTCGCAATACTGTCACAAAACAACACGGTGGAAAGCAGCTATAGCCTAATCGGCCACGACATTGCTCTGCCTGATGAAGCGATTTTGGAAGAGCTTCGCGTTCAAAGTAATGATCATCTGCATGGCGTTCAGATCTCCGACCTTCAACGCATCGGGGACACGCGTTACTTCATTCTCGGCTTCAATCTCGACAACGATCGCCTGGCCATCGGCTATCTGAACCTCAATTACATCAAACACGTTCAGAAACAGATCGCGTTCGGCGAATTGGGACATGCCGCGATCTTCGACTCCAGCGGCCGTGCTGTGGCCCATCCTGTTCCTGCCGTCGAAGAAAACATGATGGATGCCTCCGGCCTGTCGATCGTGGCCCGAATGATGAATGGCGAAACCGGCGTCGACCAGTTCTTTTCGCCGCCAATGAACGCCGATATGATTGCCGGCTTTACCTATGTACCGGAAGCAGGCTGGCTCGTGATGGTCCCGCAGCCAATCAAGGAATTGTCCGACTCTGTTGCCGCAAGTTTGCGGAGCACCAATCTTTTTATCCTGGGTGTTTCAATTGTTCTGGCATTGTTGGGCTGGGTTTTAACCCGGGTCTTGGTGCGCCCGATCCATAGATTCACCACCGCAAGCCTTGAGATTGCCGATGGCAACTACGCCGTCGACCTGCCCGATCAGGAAAACTCCTCTCGCGAAATGTGGTGCCTGAATGAGGCCTTGAAGATCATGGTCGATCAGGTCTCCAAGTCGAAAAGTCACCTTCAGGCCGCCTTGGAAATCGAGGCTTACGAAAACAAGCGCAAGAGCGAGTTTCTTATCATCGCAAGCCACGAGCTGCGCTCTCCTCTGTCCGGCGTCTTAGGAATGCTGTCGGCCTGTAGCGAACAGGCCGAGGATAAAGACTTGGCGACCTATCTTGACGTTGCGACCCGGTCCGCCAAGCAACTGAACTACATTGTTGATGAATTGATCCACTTTGCTGAGGAGGAGGCCGACAATACGCAGACCAATCTTGAGAGCTTCAATGCAGAACAGGAGTTTTCCCAACTCGCCGCCATCTATGGACAGCAGACCAAGTCGGCCGGGCTAAAATTCCACTATGCGGCGCAACCGGGACTGGACCAAGACCTGGTCACGGATCGCCACAAGGTGTTCCAGATCGTTGGCAACCTGCTCGAAAACTCGATCAAATATACCAACAGCGGTAGCGTTTCTTTGGATGTCGCGCTGGAAACTCAGTCCGGAACGAACGACAGCTGGCTGAACATCAGGGTCAAAGACACCGGTATCGGTATAGATGCTGCAGATCTCGACAAGATTTTTGAGCCCTTCTATCAGGTCGAAAGCTCATTTTCCCGCAGCTACAACGGCCTTGGCATCGGCCTTTCCATAGCCAAGTCGATGCTCATCAGGCTCGATGGCCATATTGAGTGCAAAAGCGAGGTCGGCAAAGGGACCGAGTTCCAACTGCGTGTACCGGTGCAAATCGGCAGTTCAGACGGACACACCTCATGATGTCCGCCAGTGCTACGGTCGCAGGGCAGGACGTTGCCAAGAAGATCTTGGTTGTGGATGACGATGACATCAACCGGGCGGTGGTGCGCGTTTTCATGGAGCACCGTGGGTGCATCGTTATGGAGGCCCCAAGCGGTGAAGACGCCCTGAACTTTGCCGACCTGAATGGCTTTGACCTCATCTTGATGGATCTCAGCATGCCACGCATGGACGGATTTGAAACGACCAGGCGCATACGCGCGGAAAACAAGATCTCGGGGTCCACGCCGATCTTTGCCCTGACCGCACATAACGCAGAACCAAATATGGAAAAATGTCTTGGGTCAGGCATGAACGGCGTCTTGACCAAGCCTTTTGATTCCAACCGCGCGGACCAGTTGATGTCCATTATCAACAGTTCTGCAGACAACTCGCCCGCCTGAACCGTTGCC
>CALGTJ010000660.1 GCA_937901435.1 uncultured Rhodobacter sp.
TGGGGAAATTCCGCCGTCATCTGGGAACCGTGGAAAAGATCATGGGCGGGTTGCTGATCATTTTCGGTGTGCTGATTGCGACCGATACGATCAACTATATCGCCAATTGGATGCTGAATTTCTGGCCTGCCATCGGCTAGGCAGGCGGTGCCTTATAACTGTTTTGCACATACTGGGAGGAGACTTGCGATGCGTTACCTGACTCTGATTTTTGCTCTGGTCTTTGCGCTGCCTCTGGCGGCCAGCGAGATTGGCGACGATGGTCTGCACAAGGCAGACTGGCTTCACGACACCTTCAAGGACATGGCCGAGGATCTGGGAGAGGCCAATGCCGAGGGCAAGCGGTTTATGGTGATCGTCGAACAGCGCGGCTGTATCTATTGCAAGAAAATGCACGAAGAGGTGTTCTCACGCGACAATGTAAAGGACTACATCAACGAGAACTTCTTTGCCGTGCGTCTGAACCTGCATGGGTCTACCGAGGTCACCGATTTTGACGGCGACGCGCGCGAAGAGCGGGCGATGGCGCGCAAGTGGGGCCTGTTGTTCACGCCGACGATTCTGTTCTTTCCGACCGAAGTTGGCGATACGCCCGCGCCTCAGGCCGCTGTGGCGATGATGCCGGGCGCGTTTGGGGCCGGCACCACTCTGGATATGCTGACATGGGTGGTCGAAGAGCGATATCTGGATGTGGATGGCGAGGATTTTCAACGCTACCACGCCCGCCGGATCGAAGAGCGCAGGAACGGTTCAACCGACTGATCCACACCGCCGATTCGCCCGGTCGGGGGCGTGCGGCGAGATAAACCCGAAACTCTCGTGTCTGTTCATTGGTCCTAAACGCTTCGCGGTTCTTTATACGGAGCGACTCGCGGACTGGATCAAATGAAACAATTCATTTTTGTGAATTTGTTGTTGCGTATGCGATGGCACACGGGCTAGTTTGGGTGAAAATAAGTCTAGGGAGGAACTATGAAGCGCGTAATGATGACGATATCCGCACTGACGCTTGCCACCGGCATGGCTGGTGCTGAAGTGATCGCACCCGGCGATGCTGTGTAGAGGGACGGGGCCTTGGCCGTGTCCCTGACCGGGCAGCCCGGCGACGCAGAGGCCGGTAAGAAAGTGATGACCACACGTGGTCTCGGCAATTGCGTGGCCTGCCACGAGGTTACGGCGCTGGCCGAATTTCCCTTTCACGGCAACGTTGGCCCGACACTCGACGGTGTTGGCAGTCGCTGGGAAGAGGCCGATTTGCGCGGGATCGTGGCCAATTCGAAGATGATGTTCGAAGGCTCGATCATGCCGTCTTTCTACAAGGCATCAGGCTATATCCGCCCCGGTAACGGCTATACCGGCAAAGCGTCAGCTGAAGCTGACCTTGAGACGCTGCTGAGCGCGCAGCAGATCGAGGATGTGGTCGCCTATCTCATGACGCTCAAGGACGAGTGATCGTCCTGTCGCCACAGATTTTTCTTAGGAGTAACATAATGCAACTGACACGACGCGATACTCTGGCCCTTGGCCTTGGCGCCGCAACAGTCGCACTGCTGCCGTTTCAAGTGAACGCAGCCGCTGACGACGCGATCGCCGCATTCACCGGTGGGGCCGACATGGCTGACACCGGTGTGACCCTGACCGCCCCCGAAATCGCAGAGAACGGCAACACCGTGCCAATTTCTGTCGATGCGCCCGGCGCGGTTTCGATCATGGTTCTGGCAGCCGGCAACCCGACGCCCGGTGTCGCAACTTTCAACTTTGGCCCTCTCGCAGGCGCTCACACGGCCTCTACCCGGATTCGTCTGGCAGGTACGCAGGACGTGATCGCAATTGCGAAACTGGCGGATGGATCCTTTGCAAAGGCATCCTCGACCGTCAAAGTGACAATCGGCGGCTGCGGCGGCTAAGGTATTTAGGAGAATTACGATATGGCATCTGGTGTCAAACCCCGCGTGAAAGTCCCCAAATCAGCCTCGGCTGGTGAGGTCATCACACTCAAGACCCTGATCACGCACCCAATGGAATCCGGGCAACGCAAAGATGGCGACGGCAACCCTATTCCGCGTTCGATCATCAATCGCTTCACCACTGAATTCAACGGTGAGTTGGTCATTGATGTGACCTTGGAAGCTGCGATTTCGACCAACCCCTACATGGAATTCGAGGCAAAAGTGCCCGCCGCCGGGGAGTTCAAGTTCACATGGTATGACGACGACGGTGATGTGTACGAAGATAGCAAAGCCATCAAAGTCAGCTAAGCTGACGCCTGCAGGGAGGAATTACATGAATAAGACCAAATGGTTCGCAATGGCGTCGGTGGCAGCAGTTGCAACAGCCTTGTCGGGACCTGCGTTTGCAGACCCCGACGAGGATTCGCTGATCATCAATGAAGAGATCGAAATCGTGACCGAAACCGCGGCCCCCGCGCATATGGAATACATCGATACGATCTATTCCGGCTGGCGCTTTCGCTCTGACGAAACTCAGGCCTTGGAAATGGACGATTTCGAGAACCCCGGTTTTATCGCCGTGGATAGCGCCATGGAAGACTGGGCGATGGTCGATGGATCCGAGGGCAAGTCCTGTGCGTCTTGCCATGAGGATGCGGAAACCAGCATGAAAGGCGTTCGCGCGGTCTATCCAAAGTGGAACGAGGCGGCAGGCGAGGTGCGCACGATCGAGATGCAGGTTAACGACTGCCGCACCACTCGCATGGGTGCCGACGCATGGAAATGGAACAGCGGCAACATGGTGAACATGACGGCGCTGATTTCTTCGGTGTCGCGTGGGATGCCCGTTTCTGTGGCGATTGATGGACCGGCGGCCGACGTCTGGGCGAAAGGTAAAGAGATTTACTATACGCGCTTTGGTCAGTTGGAGTTGTCTTGTGCGAATTGCCACGAAGACAACTATGGCATGATGATCCGTGCGGATCACCTGAGCCAGGGTCAGGTCAACGGCTTTCCAACATACCGTCTGAAAAACGCCAAGCTGAACTCCAGCCACGCGCGTTTCAAGGGATGTATCCGGGACACAAGGGCAGAGACCTTCACCGAGGGCTCTCCAGAGTTCATCGCGCTCGAGCTTTATGTCGCTTCGCGCGGCAATGGTCTTAGCGTTGAAGGCCCGTCGATCCGCAACTAATACGAAGAACCCGCGCCAGGTTACTGGTGCGGGTTTTCTTTACCCTCAAATATTCACTAAACCGCATGTTTACACCTGCAAAGTGTTTATGGCGGCGAAAGGAGCGATCCGATGATCTCTCGCAGAGATTTCCTTCAGTCCAGTATGGCGGCGTCTGCCTTGTTCGGGGCCTCTGGCTTTGGCAACTGGTCGCGCCTTGCCGCTCAACAGGCCCTGACGCAGGATCAGCTCTTGCAGTTTGACACCTTCGGCAACGTCAGCCTGATCCATGTCACTGACATTCATGCGCAGATGAAACCGATCCTGTTTCGCGAGCCGTCGATCAACATCGGCGTGGGCGACAACAAGGGGGC
>CALGTJ010000661.1 GCA_937901435.1 uncultured Rhodobacter sp.
CGCGAAGAACCCGCGATAGTGCTTGATGTCAAAGGCGCGGCTCATGTCTGCTCTCTCGCCTGAGCGCGCGCATAGAACAGCAGCACCACCAGAACCATGGACAGCAAGATCATCGAGGCCGCCGCGCCAAAGGGCCAGTTGCCCGCGTTGCCCTTGAATTGTTCCTCGATCAGCGAGCCGATCATAAAGGTCTTGGCCCCGCCCAGCAGGTCCGGGGCCAGAAACGCGCCCAGCGAGGGCACAAAGACCAGAATGCAGCCGGCGACGATCCCCGGCTTGACCACGGGCAACAGGATGCGCCACAGGATCGTCCATTTGGACGCGTAAAGATCGCTCGCCGCCTCGGACAAGGCGAAATTATACCGCTCGACCGAGGCATAGATCGGTAGCACCATGAACGGCAGATAGGAATAAAACAGCCCCAGTTGCACGGCGATATTGGTGTTGATCAGTTGCAGCGGCGCGTCGATCACGCCGATCCCCAGCAGGAAATCATTCATCGGCCCATTGTCGCGGATCAGGAACTTCATCGACACGGTGCGGATCAGCAGGTTCACCCAATAGGGAATGGTGATCAGGAACAGCCAGATCGCGCGGGTCTGAATGGGGCGCGTCGCGATGTAATAGGCCGTGGGAAAGCCGATCAGCAGACACAGCACCGTCGCGCCAAGCGCTTGCAGGATCGAGCGGATGAAGATGTTGATATACGCCCATTCGATCTGGGGCGGGTCATCCCCAAAGAGGCCGCGGTCAAAGAGGAACTGGTCATAGGCGGCCAGCGAAAACTCCCAGATGACGCCGCCGCGAAATTCCTTGGTCAGAAAGGAATAAACCAGCATCAGCAGAACCGGGATCAGCAGGAAGATCCCGATCACCAGCCAGCTTGGCAGCAGCAACCACAGGCGCAGCGGCGCAAAGGTGGCCGAGATCGTCTTGCCGCTGCCCGTGCCCGCCGCCATCAGTCCACCAGAAACCGTGCGGCCCCGTCAGCAATGCTGACAAAGACCCGGTCCCCTTGGCTGAATTCTCTGGCTTGGGACAGACTGTTTTGCATCCGCACCTTGAGGGACAGATCCGTTGTTCCGCTCTGGGCAAGCTGCACCTGAAACTGCGTGTCCGTCCCCAAATAGACCGCCTCGCCCAAGACCCCTTGCAGGCTCTGCCCGGCCAGCCCATCGACAGGCGCGGTCTTGCTGATACTCAGCCGCTCAGGACGCAGGGACACGACGCCCTCGGCCCCCACAGACAGCGCGCGATTGGCCAGGGCCTGCACCACCTCGCCGTCTGCTAACGTGCAAGTGACGTTCAGGCCATCCACCGCCGTCACCGAGGCTGCAATCAAATTCGTCTCGCCAATGAAATCCGCCACAAAGCGGTTGGCGGGGTGTTCGTAAATCTCGCCCGGCGTGCCGATCTGCTGCAATTGCCCGGCCGACATCACGGCAATGCGGTCGGACATGGACAGGGCCTCTTCCTGATCATGGGTCACAAAGACAAAGGTGATCCCGGTCTCGCGCTGCAGCTTTTTCAACTCGGCGCGCATTTCCTGACGCAGTTTCAGGTCCAGCGCCGACAGAGGCTCGTCCAGCAGCAACACTTTCGGACGCGGGGCCATCGCGCGCGCAAGGGCGACGCGCTGTTGCTGGCCGCCCGACATCTGGCTGGGCTTGCGATGCACAAAGGCGCCAAGCTGGACCATCTCGACCATCTCGGCCACGCGCGCCTTGATGTCCGCCGCGCTCCACCGCAGCATTTTCAGCGAAAACCCGATGTTTTCCGCCACCGTCATATGCGGAAACAGCGCGTAATTCTGAAACACCGTGTTCACCGGGCGCTTGTCGGGGGGCAGGTTTTCGATCTCGTCGCCGTAGAGGTGGATCGTGCCCGCTGTCGTTTCCTCAAACCCCGCGATCATGCGTAAGAGCGTGGTCTTGCCACAGCCAGAGGGGCCAAGCAGCGTGAAGAACTCGTTGTCGGCAATGTCAAAGCTGACATCGCTGAGCGCGGTGAAGGTGCCAAAATCCTTGCGCACCGCCTTGAGGGCCACCGATGCCGTCATCACAGGTCCGCCAATTCTGCGATTTCGCGCCGGAAGGGCAGCGCATCGCCAATGTCCGCCCCATCCAACTCTCGTGCATAGCGATGCCCGGCATAGGTCGCCCAGGCGATGGGGCCGGGCGCATTGGCGTCTCCGATGATCTTGACCGAGGCGATCCCGGCATCGCCCCATTCGGCCTCTCGCGCCGTGAGCGCCGTGTAAAGCGCATCATCGGACAGGCGCGAGGCGACAATCACCACCGCCTCCGCCGCCTGTTCACGGGTGCGGTCGGTATAGGTGCAGTTCGTGGTGATCACGCCCGCGCCAATCGCCACAACGCCCCGGTTCAGCTGGATCTCCACGCCCATCTCGACCAGCCGCCTGTGGATCGTGGCCTGTTCCAGCGTGTTGTTCGTCCATTCCGACACATAGGCGCAGGGCGTGACCAGCGTCACGTTGCAGCCCTTTTGCACCAGCAGTTCGGCCAGAACGCCGCCCATATAGTAATGATCATCGTCATAGATCGTGACATTACCGCTGGGCAGCCGCCCGGCCATCAGAACGTCGGGCGTATAGATCGGCATGGCCGGATCAACGGGCATCGGGACCACATGCTGACGCGACACGCCGTCCGCCCGCCAGGTCGACCCGGTCGCGATGCAGATGTTTTCAAAGCCGAACTCAAGGATCTGATCCGCATCCAGAGCCGAGTCGAAATAGGTTTCGACATTGGATGTCTGTGACAACTGATACGCGCGGTAATCCGCCACTCGGCCCCATGCCGACAGCCCCGGCAACAGCCGTTCGCGCGCCACGCGCCCGCCCAAACTGGTGCCGGCCTCGGCCAAGGCCACGTCATAGCCACGTTTCGCGCAGGCCAACGCCGCCTCCAGCCCCGCAGGGCCCGCGCCGATCACCAGCACATTGCTTGACCCGCCCTTCGCGTTCATCCGCTCTGGATGCCAGCCCTTGCGCCATTCCTCCATAAAGGTCGGGTTTTGCGTGCAGCGGCTGATCGACATGGTCATGTCACCGGTGATGCAGATATTGCAGCCGATACATTCACGAATATCCTCGATCCGGCCCTCTTCAACCTTCTTGGGCAAAAACGGATCGGCAATAGAGGGGCGCGCGCAGCCGATGAAATCGAGCGTGCCGGATGTGATTTGCTTGACCATCACGTCCGGGCTGGTGAAACGCCCGACGCCGACAACAGGCTTGGACGTCAACGCCTTGATCCCCGTCACCAGATCAAACTGCGCCGCCTCTTCCTTGAACCGCGAGGCACCAGAGCAATCCTCCCACGCGCCATGGGCCAGATCCCAGAGGTCCGGCAGATCCTTGTGCATTTCAATGAAATCGCGCACCTCGGAATTGGCAAACCCCAGATCGCCCAGCATTTCATCCAAGGACAGGCGCAGGGTCAGACCCATCGTGTCGCCGACCTCATTTCGGATATCCTCGACCACCTCACGCACAAAGCGCGCGCGGTTTTCAAGGCTGCCGCCATATTCGTCGGTGCGGTGATTGGTGGCGGTGGACAGGAAATGCTGAAAGATGCCAAAGCCATGCGCGCCGTAAAGACAGATCAGATCAAAGCCCGCCGTGCGGCACCGCTTGGCGGCATTCACAAACCAGCGGCGCAGATCCCTGATGTCCTGCTTGTCCAGCGCGCGGGCCTGCACAGGGTCATTGGTAAAGGTGCGAATGGGCATGGCAGAGGGGGCAAGCGGCACCTCTTTTGTATAAAGATTTGGCCCGTTGATCCCAGAATAGGCCAGCTGGATCCCCGCCAAAGCGCCGAATTCCTTCATCCGCCCGGCCATTTTGGCGATGCTGGGAATGTCGCGGTCGTCCCACAGGCGCAACTCGATGTAAGGCGCGATTTCGGAACTGTGGTGCATTTCGCATTGTTCGGTGAAAATCACCCCCCAGCCCCCCTGCGCCTTGATCCCGCACATCTCTGCCACCGCCGACGGATCGCGATAGCCGCCGCCATTGCAATGGGGCACTTGATAAAAGCGGTTCTTGGCCGTCACGGGCCCGATGGCCATCGGTTCGAACAAAACGTCGTAACGGCTGTCTCGGCTCATATCGGGGGGACCCAGTTCTGCAATGCGCGCCTTTGTGCAACGGCCTTGCACGACTTCACCAATTTTGCACGAGGACCGCAAGCACCCAGTGCAAAAGTCCTGATTAGGCCAAGGCTAAGCACTGATTTTGCGGGCATTGAAGAGTGTGCAACGGGCAAAACTTATGCGGTTTATGATTTGTCCGGACCGTCATCACCGGACTGACGCGCCATCCCCGGCAGGCCGTTATTCGCGATATGGCGTTGAACATGCTCATAAAACGCGGCCAAAATCCGCGAGCGGTGCTCTGATCGCTTGGCCGCAAGCCCCAGAACCATGGGCCGATGCCCCCCGGACAGGGGCAAAAAGGCCAGCGCCGCGCCATCGGGGGCCTGCGCAAGTTGCGTGTGGATATTGACCAGACCAAAGCCAAAGCCATTGGCCACAAGGCTGCGCACCACCGACAGATCGGGCGAGCGTTCGGCCACAACCGGGCGCACCCCGGCGAGATGAAACATCGACAGGAAATACTCGCGGCTCAGCGGCATATCCAGCTGGATCATCGGTTCGCCCTCTAGATCCCTCAGGCTGAGCGCGTCGTTTTCCGCCAAGGGATGATCGGCGGGCAGCATCACATGCGGCGGCAAAGAGATCAGGGGATGAAAAGAGACATCCTTTGGGATTTCAAGGTCATAGGTGATCGCCACATCAATCTCGGCCCGCCCCAACATGCGCAGCAGATCGACCTGATGCCCCTCGCGCAGAGTGACCCGCGCGTCCGGATAGTCCGCCTCGAAAGATCGCCGCAGCGCGGCACTGACCAAAGGTGCGACCGTCGACAGCGTGCCGATCCCAATTGGCCCGCGCGCCTTGTCAGAGATATCCCCGGCCAGATCATTCAACGCGCCCGCGCTGTCCAGAATACGCTTGGCCTCGTTGAAGATCCGCTGCCCGCCGGGGGTCAGTGTCAGGCCCTGCGCGTGGTGGCGCACGAAAAGCTGAGAGGCGAACTCTGCCTCTAGCTGGCTGATCGCGGCGGAAATCGAGGGCGACGAGACATTGATGCGCTGCGAGGCCAGCGCAATGCTGCCCGCCTCGCCCACGGCGACCATATATTCCAGCTGACGAAAGGTGAAGCGCAGGGGCATGACGCAGTGCTAGGCCCAAATCGTGGGCTGGATCAAGCGCGCTGCATCCTAGGCATCCCCCGGAACGCCATAAGAAGGGGCGGCGCGCGGGTCCAACGCGCGCTGCACATAGGCGTCAAGCTGGGGTTTATAGACCTTCCACGCAGTTGCCACGGCCTCGATCGGGCAGTCCTCTGTCCAGTCACAGCGCAGATCGGCCACGGGCCAGGCGACCCGGTCACAGATCTGCATCCCCGCCGAATGCACCGGCCCCGCCTCGCCCCCCGCCGCCAATCCCGCGCGCATGGCGGCGATCAGGCGATCCCCCAGATGACCCGGCGTGGCCTCGAATACGCGGACGATGGCGCGCGGCACACCGTCGTTGGCCAGCATATTCCCGGCAGAGATCACATCGAGCCCCGCCGCATCGGTGAAAATGCCCAGAGAGTTCGGCCCCGAATGGATTGCCGTGCGACCCTGCGCGTCAATGGCAAGCACTTGGCGATACTCGATAAACTTTCCCTCGGCGCGCACGCGCTCCACCGCCTGCACCGCCGACATACCCCCCTGCATCAGATCCAGTGCCAGCGGCCCCAGCATCGGGTCGGTCACATTCTGGCTGGCAACAGCGCCCACCCCCGCGCGCGTGTAGGCACAGCGCGCGGCCACCGCAGGCGAAGACGACGAGACCGCAATCCCGAACATGCCGGTCTGTGCACAGCGGGCGACAAGGGAAAAGGTCATGCGGGGATCACCGCCGTGGCGTCAATCTCGACCAGCCAATCGGGGCGGGCGAGCGCGCTGACCACAAGGCCGGTCGAGACCGGATAGACGCCTTTGATATACTCGCCCATGGTGCGATAGACCGCCTCGCGGTGGCGCACATCGGTGATATAGACGACGACCTTGACCAGATGCTGCATCTCGCCGCCCGCCTCCTCGATCAGTTGCCGGATATTCTGCATCACCTTATGGGTCTGCTCGACGGGATCGTGGCTGTCGATGTTTTTGGCGTCGTCCAGATCTTGCGGGCATTGGCCGCGCAGCCAGACGGTCTTGCCGCCCTGCGTCACAACCACCTGACAGAGGTCGTTGTCGAGGTTCTGTTCGGGGTAGGTGTCAGAGGTGTTGAACCTGCGGATACGGGTATGGGCCATTTGGTTGTCCTAAGAAGTGATGCGACGGGCTGCGGTGTCATAATCGCGATAGGCGCGCTGAATGCAAATCTGATCTGCCAGATATTTGGCGTCATGCCAGACCCCCCAGATAAAGGACGAGCCGCGCCGCGACTGCCATGGCAGACCGAGAAAGTAGAACCCCGGCTCTGCGGTCACCCCGCGCTGATGCCGGGGGCGCCCCTTTTCGTCCAGCACATCCAGCTTGAGCCAGTCGTAATCATAGCCAAAACCCGTGGCCCAGATGATCGTGGTGACCCCCGCCTGCGCCAGATCCAGCGAAAGGATCGGATTGCTGACACAGTCCGGCTCAGGCGCAACAATCCGCGCCTCTGGATCCTCTGGCAGATCCAGCCCGTGACGCGCGATATAAGCATCCGCGCCATCCAGCACAGAGAGATAATTGGCGTCACCATAGGCCACGTTCTGCGCCACATCCCCGGCGAAGGTCAGCACGCCATTCTCATAGCCACTGGTGATCCCGACCAGCGTCATACCCCGCTCGGCATAGCGGCGGAAATCGACCGTTTGCCCGCCGTGCGCACCACTGACCGAAATCGCCACATGCTCTGTCCCCGGCGTCGGTGCGGCGGCGTCCCAGATCCCCAAGACCCCCAGCCACCAGCAATAATCACGCCCCCGATAGGCGCGCGGCGGGCGGTCATGCGGGCCAACGGACAGATAGACCTGCCGCCCCGCGCGCAGCAATTCATCCGCGATCTGCCCGCCGGATGACCCAGCTCCCACGACCAGCACTGCGCCCTGCGGCAGTTGATCGGGATTGCGATAGCGGGTGGAGTGCATCTGCAACAGATCCGCCTGCTCTGGAATCACGGGCGGGATCAGCGGGCGCTGGAACGGACCGGTGGCAGAGACCACATTCAACGCCTCGATCTCGCCCTGCGAGGTTTGCACGCGGTATCCCGGCTGACCCTCGATCTTGCGCAGCTCTGTGACCTCGACCCCGCAGCGGACCGGCATGTCGATCATCTTGGCATAGGCCTCGAAATAGTCGGCCACGCGGTCCTTGGGCGGAAAAGCGTCGGGGGCGTCCTCGGGATATTCCATATTGGGAAAGCGGTCGTGCCACGCCGGGCCATTGGCCACCAGCGAATCCCAGCGCCAAGACCGCCAGCGTTCGGCAATGCGCGCGCGTTCCAGCACCAGATGCGGCACACCCGCGTGGCCCAGATGTTCGCTAATCGCGACGCCCGCCTGACCGCCGCCAATCACCAATGTGTCTATCTTTTCCACCGCCCTGCCCCTTTTGGCCCGCTGTTCACGTCTTTGGACCCTGCGATCCGGTTGCGGGTAATCTGTCCAAATCGCGCAGCAGTTAAAGCAGTCAATGGCGCAGTCATGCTTAGCGCCACCCTAAGCAGCGCGGCCTGCGGGCGTTTCAAGCCTGATCAAGGCGCGCACGCCTGATTTTTCATCACCGGGCTAAAGCTCCGCCTCGGCCAGCCCGGCCTTGTGCAGCAGGATCTCGGCGCTGTCGTTCCAGACATCGGTGCTGACGATCAAGCCCTCGCGCACCACGAATTTATCCAGATAGCGGTTGGTCTCGAAGGTCGTGCCGTTATTCCACGCGCAGAATAGATAGCCG
>CALGTJ010000662.1 GCA_937901435.1 uncultured Rhodobacter sp.
CGGTGTTCTTCTCGCCGTTGTTGTTCGTGTTGTCAGTCAACTCCGATGCCCTACGCAACGAAGGGAGGGTTGGCTTTATGGCCGCGATGAGCCTTCTGGTGTCGATTGCAAACATCGTCTTCAACTCTGTCCTTATCGCTATTTTGGACATGGGCGTTGCAGGATCAGCTTATGGGACTGCGGCGGCACAGGCGCTGGCCTTCGCAATCATTCTTACGTTCCGAATAATCGGCACGACGTCGCTGCGCCCCGCAACCTTGCTGTCCCATTCTGTGCACGGAAAATGGGGGCGGATACTCGCACTGGGTGCGCCACAAAGCCTGAGCTTCATCGGTCTTGCGCTCGGCTCTGCGGCGATTCTCACGGCGCTGCAATGGGTTGGTCGCCCGGGTTACGCTGACACGATTACCGCCTATGGGATCATCACACGCGTCATCACCTTTGCCTTCCTGCCGCTCTTGGGGCTGTCGTTTGCAATGCAAACGATCACGGGCAACAACTATGGTGCAGCCCTTTGGAAAAGGTCGGATGCAAGCCTGCGCATGGCGCTTTGCATCGCGTTTGTTTACTGCGCCATAGTGCAATTCGTCGTGAAAAGCATACCCGTTCAGATCGCCGGAGCCTTTGTGGATGATATGGCGGTCATTGCAGAGGTCGCGCGCATCTTGCCCATCATGACCTCTGTTTTCTTCCTGATGGGACCGTTGATGATGATCGCGGCCTACTTTCAGGCGATCGGCTCCGCGGGCAAAGCCGCTCTTTTGGGGCTGACAAAACCTTACGCCTTGGCCATCCCTTTGACGTTCCTGTTGCCCGGCTGGTTCGGTGAAACCGGCATATGGTATGCGGGCCCAATCGCTGAACTGATGATGTTGGGTCTCACAGCTGTGGTGCTATGGCGCACCGGCCAAGAGAACGAGCTAAAATGGGGTACTCTCCACACCACCGAAGGAGCCGCGTCATGAACACCCAACTTCCATCAGCAGCGCGGGCCAAAGAACAAGCGCAGCTTTTGCGCGCAAAGATGGCCAAGGACGGGTCACCGATTGGCCATGCCAAGTCCCTCGAATTGGTGGCGCACCAACACGGGTTCCGCGATTGGAATACGATGTTTGCAGCCATCGGAAACGGGGGCCCCAAGGACTGGGCCATCGGTGACAAGGTCAGCGGAACGTACCTGTCGCAACCGTTCACGGCACACGTCGCTTTAGTTTCAAGCATACAGCCAGGATGGTTCCGGTTGGAATTGCATTTGGAGGAGGCCGTTGACGTTGTCACATCAGAGAGATTTTCAAATTACCGCTCACGCATTCGTGGCGTAGTAGGTCCCAAAGGGCATTCAGTTGAACGGACAAACAACGGAAAGCCGCACCTTCAAATCGATCTATGGTGACGTTTGCACACCATTTTCAGATCTGACTACAGCCATTGACGCCAATGAAGCTACGGCCACGCAAAACTTGGATCTCGGGATCCTGTCATTTGAGGTCTTTGCTCAATCCTCGGGTGCCACACCACCTTTTGCCGTTTCATCAGCGATGAATTGTGCGAGCCTTTCGTCAACGCCGTCCGCGGTTGGTGGAGGGATGAAGGCTACGAGTTTCTCTTGCCAGATGCCGGTGGCGCGTTGGTCCGCGCTCAGAGCACCAGCTTCGGTCCACGCTCCATGATTTCTGAGGTCCGCAACGAGAGGCTGATAAAAGGCATCCTTGTAGCGGCTCATGGTGTGTTCCGTGTCGAAGAAATGGCCCCCAGGAGCAACCTTGGCGATGCTGTCGTATCCAATATCATCGGCAGTTGCAGGTGCTGGTCGGGCGAGATGGGCGATGGATTGAAGGGCCTCCACATCCAGAATGAATTTCTCATATCCAAAGGTCAGGCCTCCTTCCAACCATCCTGCCGCGTGCAGCGTCAAAGTAGCTTGGGCAAGCACCGCGCCCCAAAGTGCCATTGTGGTCTCTTGCACGCCTTGACCATCGGCCAAGTTCGAAGCCGCGCCGGATGCTGAGCGCCAGGGCAGACCGATCAGACGTGCAAGCTGGCCAGAACCAAGGCAGGCACGGATATGCTCTGGGGTGCCAAAAGCGGGCGAACCGGACTTCATATCTACGTTCGAGGTAAAGCCACCATAGGACACAGGTGCGCCGGAGCGTGTCAATTGCGCCAGCGTAATGCCTGCCAGCGCTTCGGCATGTTGAAGCGCGAGCGCACCAGAAATGGTGACAGGTGCCATGGCACCGGCAAGGCAGAATGGCGTGATGATTGACATCTGTCCTGCGCGTGCAAAGTCGATAATACCGCGCGTCATTGGAATATCCAGCTGACGCGGTGAGTTCGAATTGATGACTGTGGTAGCCCAAACGCCGTTTTCAAACTCGGCTTCGCCAATCTGATGCGCTTGGCGGATCATCTCGAACGATTGCAATGTCTGGCCGCGGCCGCGTGCATAAACGAATACTGGCTTGTCACCCAGCGTGAGCTGGCCCCGCATGATGGCATAATGGCGCAAGTTAACGGCAACGTCTTGTGGCTCTGCAGACGGGCCATGTAGGTGGATCACGTCGAAGGACTGCTGAAGTTTCAGCGTTTCGCAATAGTCTCTCAGGCTGCCGGGGCGCCGGCCACGGATGTTGTCAAAGGCGTTGGGGCAGCCGGATCCCGCCTCGAATAGCATGGAGCCGGGGGCAAAGGTCTGTTCCCGCATTGGGTTGGCAGCACGCATGCGGATGGATTTAGGTGCAGTCGCCAAGGCTGCCTCGACCATTTCGCGGCCAATGAAGACCATCATGGCTTCTTCGTCGACGAGCGCGCCACCTGATTTGAGAATATCACGACCCTCGTCTAGCAGCACTCGGATCCCAAGGTTTTCGAGGATGCGCAAGGCAGTGTCATGGATTGCCGCAATCTCATCTTCCGAGAACCCGGGCTGCGGTGTGAAGGGGTTCCGCAAATGGACATATGCTGAGTCATGATGGGAGGAAATGTTGCGCGAAAGGCCGCCCCTGTGGCCGCCGCGACGTCGATTTTCGGTCAACCTTCAGTCCCCCTCGTCATGTTCAAGAACTCTAGGGGCTAGACTGAGTTTGGATTGTCTGAACGCGACATTGCGGAGGTCGCAGCGCCCCCTGGCAAATGACCCTATTTGGTCCCATAGGCGCTGACGTCAGACAGTGCCAATTCAGTTCGATGCTGAGGGTGGACATCGTTGCAGTACATCTACGTCACCCCAAAGCGGACATCTTGAATAACGCAACGAAGGGCAGGTCTGAGCCCAAAGCACCCCTAGCCCAGGATCATTGAGATAAACCCAAGGCAAGTTGTTCCTTGACATCTAAACCATATTTTCCAGCGGGCCTCACTCGAGCTGTTAATCAGAAAGGGTGGCAGTTCTGCCGCCTTCGCCATCGGAGCGCAATTCATCAAGCACAGTGCCGTTCTTCGCAAATTTCACTGTCGAAACGTCGACTACGTGCCAAATTTCCCAATTCAATACATCCGAGATTCTGTTAGTATGGGATACATCCGGTCCAGTGCCCGGTTCTGCCATTCGCGGACCTCGTCGAGCA
>CALGTJ010000663.1 GCA_937901435.1 uncultured Rhodobacter sp.
CTCATCATGCGATCCACCTTAACAACTGGTCCGAAATTCCGCGACCACCTCTCTTTGACCGGAAAAAATTAAAAAACAAGCCGCACCCCCCCGATATTTCTTGCGATTGTGCCTCTGCCGACTCAGGTTTGGTTAAAATCAGGCTAAAGGCCGGGCAGTACAGGCATGACATACACACTTGTGGCGACCGTGAAGAACGAGGCGCCGTTCCTGTTGGAATTGGTCGCGTATCACAAGATGATCGGGTTCGATAACATTCTGATCTATCAGAATGACTCTGACGATTATACGGATGAAACCCTCAAGATCATGCGCGGTCTTGGGATTGTTAAGTATTTTTATAACCGTGCGGACGCGGGCAAACATCAGGTCCGCGCCTATAAACGTGCCTCACGCCAGCCAGAATTTCGCGATGCGCGCTGGACGATGGCATTGGATCTGGATGAATTTCTATACATCAAAACCGGAAATGGCCGCCTGTCCGACTTGTTTCGCGCCCTGCCCGACAGCGATGTGGCCCTGATCAACTGGCGACGGTTCGGCAACGACGGGCGTGTGAATATCGGCAAAAAGCTGGTGACAGAACAATTTCTGGCCGCCGAACCAGAGGCCCGGATCGAGAGCTTTTTCACACCTTACAAGGCGATCTTTCGGCCCAATCTGTTCGCGCGGTGCGGCATCCATCAGCCCGCCGACGCCCTTGTACCCGAAGAGCGGATCGTCACGGCCAACGGCTCTGGCCTGTTAGAGGGCGAATTCGAGCGTCAAAGGTTCCGCGCAAAAGATCCCGACCGGCGCGCGCTGGCACAGGTGAACCATTATATCGTGCGCGATGCGGCCAGTTTCGTGCTGAAATCCCATCGTGGCAGTGCGCATCAGTCAAACCGCGAAATCAACCAAAGCTATTGGGAAAAGCGCAACTTCAACGACGAAAAAGACAGCGGACTGTCCCGGCAATCCCCCGCCATCATGGCGGCGATGGCAAATTTGGATGCGATGTCGGGCGGGGCCTTGGGCGATTTGCGCCACAAGGCACTGCGCCTGCATCGTCAGCGGTTTCTCGACCTTATTAAAGAGCCTGATTACAAAGAGTTGTACGAATATTGTCGCGCAGGTGAAGAGCCTGCCAAAACAGAAGCCGCAGAAAACGACACTGTGGACCAAGAGGTGGCGCAACAGCGCAGCAACGCCGCCTGAACCCGTTTCAGAGCGGGGCTAAAGCCCGCCCTCCTCGATCACAAACGCGACGATTTCGGGGATGCCTTTGCCCGATTTCAACGCCGCCATCACAAAGGGCAAACTGCCCCGCGCCGTTGTCGCATCACTGTGCAACAGCCCCACATCGACCCCCACATAAGGGGCAAGGTCGGTCTTGTTGATGATCAACAAATCGCTGCGCGTCACCCCGGGCCCACGTTTGCGCGGGATGTCCTGCCCGGCGGCGGTGTCGATCACATATAGCGTCAGATCGGCCAGTTCAGGGCTAAAGGTGGCGGCCAGATTGTCACCCCCGCTTTCGATGAAAATCACGTCCAGATCATCAAACTGCGCCCGCAGATCGGCCACAGCCGCAAGATTGATCGACGCATCCTCGCGGATCGCTGTATGAGGGCAGCCCCCGGTTTCGACGCCGCGAATACGCTCTGACGGCAGCACCTGCGCGCGCATCAGGTACTCGGCGTCCTCGCTGGTGTAGATGTCATTGGTGATCACCGCGACGGAATAGTCCTGCGCCATCGCACGGCACAGCTGTTCGGTCAGTGTCGTCTTGCCTGCACCAACCGGGCCACCGATGCCGACACGTAAAGGTCCGTTAGGATTTGCCATCAGTCTTTTCCGCTTGTGCAAAGACCTCTAGCGCCGCGTTCAGGGCGTTAAATGCCGCCGGAAACCCGCCGTATAGCGCCATTTGCCAGATCACCTCGCCAATTTCCTGCTGGCTCAGCCCAGCCTTGCGCCCGCCTGCGATATTCACCTTAAGCTGCGGAGCGGTCTGCCCGCCCAGCGCCGTCAGCGCGGCGATTGTCGCGATGTAGCGCTCGCGCAGGGGCAAACCGGGGCGCGCATATTGCCGCCCATAAGCGAAATCGACGACCCCCTCGGCCATGCCCGGCACCAAGGCACCATAGCGCGCCTCTAACGCCGCCTCCATGCCGGGGTTCAAATGCTCGGACAGGGCACGGCCTGTGTCAGTGGTTGTGTCGGTGGTTGTGTCGGTGGTTGTGTCAGGCATCATGTATCCCTATGAAATTATTCAGGTCTTGAACAGGCGAACGTCCTGATGTTCATGCCGCATCGACGCCATATCCCCGCGCAGCGCGCTGTTGGCAATCTCGCTGACCTTGGCCGTGGCGCTCTCTTGCGCGATCCGGATGGTCAAGGGATGCAGCCCGCCCAGCACCCTCTGCCCCGCGTTCTGCCCCAAAGGGACAAAGCGGACAGCGGTACTGACCAGATTGCTGGTAAAACTATGCAGGTATAAAGCCGTGACATCGCTGGTCGACAGGGTCAGGTCGCGCGCGGCGCGGCCGACAGCGATCGGAAACGGATAGGCAGGGACAGGTGCGCCCGTCAGACTGCCCAGCGCAAGGGAAAAAGCGGTGCCTTGGGCCAATGTCTCGTGCCAGCGTTCTTTGGACGGGGCAAGCGCGGCGGCGATATCGGCCAACGTCTGCGCATCTTCCCCACGATGCGCAGCGGCCAACAGGGTGGCATCCGCGCGGCCAGAGCCAAGATCCAGAATATCCGCCAGCCACAGGCCCAGACTATCGGCGTCGTGAACATTCCCGGCGGAAATAACCCACTCCAGCCCGTGCGAATAGGCGTAACTGCCCAAGGGAAAGGCGGGCGACAGCCATTGTGTCAGTGTCAGCAGATCACGCACCGGGCTAGCAGACCCTGATTATGGGCCTAATCATGCGAATGACCCATCGTGCGGCCATGCCCGTAGGCGCCGCCTTCGGGTGTGAATGCCCCGGTGATTTCGTCAAGCTGCGCGCCCAGATGCTCTAGCATCGCGCTTAGGACATGGTCACGCCTGATCAGCAAGTGGTCCGTTTCGATTTGGCAAGGGGTATGGCGATTGCCAATGTGCCACGCCAGACGCGGCAGATCGCCGGTGACGCGCAGCAGCGGCTCTGGCGCGGCGGTGACCATGATCAGGCGACCGTCCTCAAGCACGAAAACATCGCCTTCGACGACATTCACAGTCTCGGGCAGATCCACCATAAAGGACATACCGCCCAAAGTATCCAATCGTTTGCGGCGCAACAGGCGGGCGTCGTAGGTCAGCACCACCTCATCGGCGGGCACCGCGTCCACAGGCGGTTTGCGCACCGCTCCGGCGACAGGCAGGGCGGTCATACCGCCACCGCCTGCATCGGATCACAGATCAGTTGTGGCCCAGACCAGAGATGTAGCTGCGCACCAGACCGTCGCGGGTCAGGCCACGCGCTGCAAGCTGACGGTCGGACATGTCGAACAGTTGCTCGAACCGACGCGCGCCACGAAACAGGTTGGCGATGGTCGACAGCAGGGACACAGGGGCAGTGATACGGGCAGTTGTCAGGGACATGATAGCAGTGGTCATTGGGGGCCTCCGGGGGCGCGTTAGAGCGGTTTATCTGTTGACCGCTATCTGTGCCCTCTGGCCCCAAATGAGAACCGCCAATACCGCATGCCCGCGATGCTGCATGTGCATAGCTGGCCCATTCCTTGTTCAGATGCCGCTTTGAGCCACGTCCCATCCTAATTTTCATTCGCCGCCTGAATCGATACAAAAGTCGTCAAAATCATCTCTTCGCCATCGTTTGCCGTACCCGCCAACAGGCCGATGCCCAAGTCTGGAAAGTAGTGCACCATTTCCTGATAGCCATCGTGCAGATACTCAATGGTCACCAGGATCATGTCATAACCACACGCACCGATTGTCAGTCGGGTCATCGTCCCGAATTGCGTGGATTGGGCGCCCTTCCGGATATAGCCGGTCTCTTCGAGGGTGGCAGATTGCGTGTTCCAGGCCCCACCGGGTTTGGGCAGAGGCATATCGACGGGCTTCATCGGATAGGCGTTGGTCAGCCGCGTATCATAAATCAACTCGTCGTTTTCAACAGCGATGTATTGCAACCAATATACACCCTGCCCCAAAAAGCTCTGAGACCCCTCACCCTCGGCTCCGCGATATTCAGAGCGGATCACGCCGGGGGTCAGCGGATAGAAGGTCTCTGTGGCCGCGTCGATGTCAGTCACCACGATCCCGCCGGGCAGATCCGCCGCGGTCGGGCAGTCGGCCAAGACCGCAGCGGGCAGAGAAACCGCAGAAAACGAAAGCGCAGGAAGCAGGGTTGCGAAAAGAATAGAGCGTGTCAAAACAGGAAATACCTCTGTGTCATGGAAAGAATTTTTGCAGGATCGCAGGTTTCGGGGCTCACCCCTGTCGCAAGGGTGGCGCTGTTGTGGATCATATCGGATTTGCCAATCATGCGCGTGGCTTGCGCTGCAATATGACATTGCAGCAGACGCACGGCAGGCTGATGTATCGTGCCATGGCATTGTGGGACATCATTTCAATCCTATTCCTCATTCGCAGCCTTTATAGACAAAAATGTTGTTAAATCAAAATCTTCTCCAACATTTCTTGTCCCCACGAACAAACCGAAACCCAATTGCGGAAGAAAATAGATCAACTCCTGATAGCCATCGCTCTGATAATCGATCGTGACCGGGATCATATCATAGGAACATGCGCCAATGGTAAGCTCGCTCAAATCCCCAAAGACCGCCGCGAGAACCTCGCCAGAGACACGCCCCGTCTCGCTTACAGAGGCAAAAGCTGTGTTCCATGCTCCCCCCGGCGTGGGGACGGGCATGTCAACAGGCGTCATCGGATAGGACGTGGTCGCCCGCGTGTTCACCTGCGGCGCACCCCCCTCAAGGTAAAGATATTGCAGCAGGTACACGCCCTGACCCAAGAGGGTTCGAGATCCTGTGCCGTCCGTGTCAAGGTAGTCTGACCGGATCACACCGGGCGTCAGCGGATAAAACGTCTCTGTCGCATCTTGATCGTCCACAACCACGATCCCGCCCGGCAGATCCGCCACGGTTGGGCAGGCCGACTGCGCATAGGCTGCGCCAGAACACAGAGGCAGAAGGCACGCAAAGAAAAGAAGATGTCTCAAAACAGAAAATACCTCTGTGCCATTGGAAGGGTTTTTGCAGGCTCACACGTCAGCAACTCGCCATTTGCGCGCACCTCGTAGGTTTCGGGGTTCACCTCCATCGCGGGGGTGGCGCTGTTGTGGATCATGTCGGATTTGCCAATGGTGCGCGTGCCTTGCACGGGCACGGTGTCCTTGCCAAGGCCCAGCGCCGCGCCGATCCCGTTGGCGTGGGCGGCCTGAGAGACGAAGGTGACCGATGAGCGTTCCAGCGACTTGCCGAAGGCGCCGAACATAGGCCGTGTGTAAACGGGCTGCGGCGTGGGGATAGAGGCGTTGGGATCGCCCATCTGCGCCATCACGATGGTGCCGCCGATCAGCGTCATCTCTGGCTTGACGCCAAAGAAGGCCGGGTTCCACATCACCAGATCGGCGCGCTTGCCCACCTCGATGCTGCCGATCTCGCGGCTGATGCCATGGGCAATCGCCGGATTGATGGTGTATTTCGCGATATAGCGGCGCACGCGCATGTTGTCGTTCTCGCCGGTTTCCTCGCTTAGCCGCCCGCGCTGCTTGCGCATCTTGTCGGCGGTTTGCCATGTGCGGATGATGACCTCGCCAATGCGCCCCATGGCCTGACTGTCAGAGGCGATGATGGAAAACGCGCCCATGTCGTGCAGGATATCCTCGGCGGCGATGGTTTCCTTTCGGATGCGGCTTTCGGCAAAGGCCACGTCCTCGGGGATGGATTTGTCGAGGTGGTGACAGACCATGAGCATGTCCAGATGCTCTTCGAGGGTGTTGACCGTATAGGGCCGGGTCGGATTGGTAGAGGATGGGATAACATACTGTTCCTGCACCACTTTGATGATGTCAGGCGCATGACCGCCCCCTGCCCCTTCGGTGTGAAAGGCATGGATCGTGCGGCCCTTGATCGCGTTCACTGTGTTCTCGACAAAGCCGCTTTCGTTCAGCGTGTCGGTGTGGATCATCACCTGCACATCCATGTCATCGGCCACCGAAAGGCAGCAATCGATGACACCGGGCGTGGTGCCCCAATCCTCGTGCAGCTTCATCGCACAGGCCCCGGCCTCGATCATCTCGACAAGGGCGGCGGGCTGGCTGGCGTTGCCTTTGCCCGAAATGCCAAAGTTCATCGGAAAGGCGTCCAGCGATTGCAGCATCCGCCCGATGTGCCAAGAGCCCGGTGTGCAGGTGGTGGCCAGCGTGCCATGGGCGGGCCCCGTGCCACCGCCCAGCATTGTTGTGATACCGCTGTGCAGTGCGTCATCCACCTGCTGCGGGCAGATAAAGTGGATATGGCTGTCAAAGCCCCCCGCCGTCAGGATCCGCCCCTCGCCCGCGATGGCCTCTGTGCCGGGGCCGATGATGATATCGACGCCCGATTGTGTGTCCGGGTTGCCCGCCTTGCCAATACCCGCGATGCGCCCGTCGCGCAGACCGACGTCAGCCTTGTAGATGCCAGAGTGATCCACGATCAGCGCATTGGTAATGACCGTATCA
>CALGTJ010000664.1 GCA_937901435.1 uncultured Rhodobacter sp.
CGCCGCACAAGGCCCCAAAGCGCGTCTGGCCACCATCGCCAAGCCGCGCTTTACCGAATGGGGCGAGGTCACGCTTGATGTGCAAAAGGGTGTGGCCCGCGTGCCCGGGGACATCACCCGCATCGCCGTCATCAACCGCTATGGCGCGCGCGATAACAAACCGCGCGTTGGGCTGTTGCAGGATTGGGGCACATGGGACGGGGCCTTTGCCACCACGGTCAGCCACGACAGCCATAACCTGACCGTCTTTGGCGGCAATGCGAAGGACATGGCGCTTGCGGCCAATGCCGTGGTGCAGGCAGGGGGCGGCATGGCGGTTGCGCAGGGCGGCGCGATTTTGGCGATCTTGCCTTTGCCTGTTGCGGGGTTGGTGTCGGCCAAGCCCCTGCCAGAGGTCGCGTCAGAGTTTGCCGCAGTTCGCGATGCCATGGGCGCAGTTGTGGCGTGGAACCCGCCCTATCTGACCTTCAAGGCCTTGGTCGGCGCGACCTTGGCCTGTAACGCGGGGCCGCATCAGACGGATCTGGGCATAGCCGATCCGCAGGCGGGGATTTTGATGACGTCACCTATCCTCGAAGACGGGTTAGGCTAACAGGGCCTGCCGCGCCACTTCGGCCCAGAATGCCACACCTGTCGGGATGGCGTCATCGTTGAAATCATAGCCGGTGTTGTGATGTAACGCGCCGTCCTGCGCGGGTCCGTTGCCTAGCCAGACATACGCGCCCGGTGCCTCGCCCGCGAAAAACGCGAAATCATCGCCAGCGGTTGAGGGTGGAAAAGCGGTGCGCACGTCGCGGCAGACGGCCTGTGCGGCGGCAAGGGCAATTTGCGTGGCCGCCGCGTCGTTGACCACAGGCGGGATGCGGCGGATAAATTCATATTCGGCGCGCATGTCCATTGCCATGGCGATCGCATGGGCGAGCCTGCCAATCCCTGCCTCTAACTGGTCGCGAACCTCAGGCGTATAGGCCCGCGCGGTGCCGCCAATCCTGGCAAAATCCGGGATCACGTTCAGCGCCTTAGGGTCGCCCCCCGTGACGGAACAGGCGCTGATAACCGCGGGTTGCAGAGGGTCGACCTCGCGTCCCGGAATGGTTTGCAATGCACTCAGGAACTGCCCCATTGCGGTGATCGGATCGCGCCCCAGATGGGGTTTTGCGCCATGGGTGCCGACGCCGTGAAAGGTCACCCACCAACTGTCGGATGAGGCAAGCTGTGGCCCGGCCACCACGGCCATCTGATCGACCGCCAGTCCCGGCATGTTGTGCAGTCCAAAGACCATATCGCAGGGAAAACGGTCAAACAGCCCTTCTTCGACCATCCGCTTTGCCCCGCCGCGCCCCTCTTCGGCGGGTTGAAAGATGAAATGCACTGTGCCTTGTGGCGGATCTGCGGCCAGCGCCGCCGCCGCCCCAAGCAACAGCGTCATGTGCCCGTCATGGCCGCAGGCATGCATCTTACCGGGGCTTTGCGAGACCCATGGCGGCGTGCCGGTCTCTGGCATGGCCAAAGCGTCCATATCGGCGCGCAGGCCGACGGACCGACCCCGTTCTTTGCTGCCCTGGCCTTTGTTCCCCGGGCCGTTGCGCAATGTGCCCACGACCCCGGTGCCCGCGATCCGCTCTGTCACCTGCAGCCCCAGATCGCGCAGATAGGCGGCGACGATGGCGGCGGTGCGGACCTCTTCAAAGCCAAGCTCTGGGTGGGCATGAAAATCGCGGCGCATGGCGATCAGGTGGGGCAGGTCGATGGACGGGGTGTGATGCATGAGGGTATGATAGACGCAACACGGCAGGTTTGAACAGCGGGCAGCACGATGGAACCACATGAATTCTGGCAAGAGATCCATCCGGCAGATCACGCCAGCTCGGGCCCTTATCACGACCGATTTCCCGCGCGCCTGCCCGATGGGCGGGTGTTGTTCCTGCCGATCCGGCGATTGGGAGAGACGGATCGGGGGATCGCCTCGCTGATCCTGAACCAGACCGCCTTTGCGGTCGAGGCGGTGCTGGCTGATTTGTTGGCCGAACAGCTGGCCGAATACGCACCCGAGGTCATTGTCGGGATGCCCACACTGGGCCTGTCTCTGGCGCGCGCGGTTGCGCAGCGTCTGGGGCACAAGCGGTACGTGGCCTTGGGTACCTCACGCAAGTTCTGGTACGACGAGGATCTGTCGGTGCCGCTGACCTCTATAACCAGCCCGGGCACGCAAAAGCGGCTGTATCTGGATCCGAGAATGCGGCCTTTGATGATGGGCAAGCGCGTCTGCCTGATCGATGATGTGATCAGCAGCGGAACGTCGATTTCTGCCGGGTTGGATCTGTTGCAGGGGGCAGGGCTACGCCCGGTCTGCGTGGCGGCCGCGATGCTACAGACCCGCCGCTGGCAAGATCCGCTGGGCTTGCGTGGCGCTTTGGCGGTCGGTGTGATCCGCTCTCCGTTGTTGCAGGTTTGCGACGGGGGGTGGGATCTGGCGGAAGAGTAGCTTCGGATTGCCTGTGCAATCCGACCGACTGGAGGGGCGCTGCCCCTCCGGACCACTCCGCACAGACCACCCCGGAATATTTGAAAACAGAAGAAGGGAGTGGGCATTGCTTTTATGACAGGGATCAAAGTCCGCTTTCGCCGATATTGTCGGCCATTCGTTTCAGCACGGTGATGCAGGTTTCGAGGTCGGATGGGGGAATGTCGCGCAGCAGATCCCGGTAGAGATCACTGATGAGAGGTGTGATGCGGTGCAGGGTGCGGCGGCCTTTCTGGCTGAGCACAACGGTTCTCACTCGTTGATCTGTGGCGTCGGCACGCCGTTCCACATGGCCGCTGCTGACCAGTTGCTCGACGGTGCGGCTGGTGGTGGATTGTTCGGTGACCGAGAGGGTGGAAAGCTGGTTGATCGTCAAGTGGTCATAGGCGGACAGGGAGGCGAGAATGCGAAACATGGTTCCGTTGAGGCCCAGTTCGGCAAGGGCTGTGTTCTGGTTCGTGGCCCAGCGGTTTGACAGGCGCGTCATCAGAAAGGGGATGTAGCGGCTCAGGTCGCTGGCAGAGGTGAAGGGCGTATTGGTGGCTGTCATGCAAAGCTTTCGATGGTCTTGATCGTGCCGTCCAATGCGTCGCCAGAGGCGTCCTTGATCGCGGCGATTAGCAGGCGTTGAGCCCAGTCGGCGGCATCGTCGCGGTGCGAGATAGATGTAGCGGTGGCCATGACCTTGTCGAACTTGGACTGGCCCCGGGTATGCGTGTCGGAATAGCCTTTGATCAGGCGGCGGAATTTGAGGATCTCGACGGCAAGCGCGTAGTTTTGTGGCAGGATCTGGCGTGCTGTCTCTAGCCATGCGTCCCGGTGAGCGACCTCAACGCTATGGCGTAGGGTGTTACGGCGCCTTGTCTTCCAGCGGGCGAGCAGAGACAACATCACGAACCAGCGCAGGGAATAGGTTTTCACGCGCCGCCCTTTGTCGATGCGCTTGTCGAGCCATTTGAACAGGGTTTTGCGCGCGATCAGGCGCTCTGCGAGGGGTTTGGGCAGGGTGGCTGCGACTTCCTCCATGCGGGGGTGCATGAATTCGGTGGTTTGCAGGATCTGGGTGTCTTTCAGGTCCATCTCGCCCGCGATCCGCTGGCGCCGCGCCGCGCGGGTTTTTAGGTCGGCCACGCGCATCAGGTCGTCATAGGCCATTGCATTGGCGAGGTATTTGGCGGCTTGCCCAGTGAAGGCCCAGCCGTGACCCGCACCGCCGCATGTCGTGTCCAGCCCATGCAGGTCGCGCAAAAGATCGAGGTATTCCGTGCCATAGGCAGCGTCTTGAAAATCCACCACTTTTTGCAGGCCAAGGTAGGCAATCTGTTGCGCCTCAGTCGGCAGTTCCGTCAGCACGCGGTGCAGCAAGGCGTTGGCGACGGGGTCCACAAGCGCGGTTGGCAGCGTTGGTGTCGCGGTGGTCTCTGCGAGGGCGGCGGGCGCGTTGCCTTGTGCATGGGTAAGAGCCGCATCAAAGGCGCGTTGGCTGGCCTCGATGCCTTTGCCCCCCTTGCGGATCACCACAAGAAAAGCCTCGCGCGGGAAGGGCAGCGCGTCAGAGGCAGCAAGGCTGCCGAAGAGGGCAGAAGAAATCACGCTGCCGCTGGCGGTCGCCAAGGCGTTCATATCAAAGATGATCTGGCGTTTGGCGACGACTCCGATGGCCTCGCCCACGGCACTGCTATCGGCGATCCCATCCCCCGGGGCGATCTTTTCGTTGATGGCCAGAGCGCGGTGGTTCGAGGCGATGAGGGTCGTTCGGTCTGGCGTGACGAGTCCGCGCAGGATCGAGCGCCCGGCTTCCATATATTCGGCTGCCAGCACCACATCCACGTCGCCGGGCGTGGGCATTTGGGCAAGCACGGGCTGTTCGCCGTTCGGCCCCGGGCGCATCATCTCGACGTAGTAGATCGTCGCGCCCGTTCGCTGCGCCACGCCGGGGACAGAGGTGGATTGCGCCACCCAGCCCTGACTTTCGGCCAGATCAACGATCCACGCGGTCAGCACGCCGCCACCTTGGCCACCCATGGCGACTACGGCCACAGAGAGCGGGCGGTCGGTTGCGGCACCTGTGGCAGTGAGGGGCAAGTCCTTCATCGCTGCGCCTCGAAATTCAGCGCGCGGGCGTCGCGGCGCGCTTGTAGCCAGCCGATGATCCTCTTGCTTGCGCTGTCTTTAAGGCGGTCCCAGCCGTTCGGATTGTGGATCACATCGGCGCGATAGAAAGACGGGCAGAGCACAGCCGCATCGGCCACCTCGCCGCAATTGCCACAGGCGACGCAGGTGTCGTCGATGCTGGCGACGGGATCGTCACGCAGGGGGTCGTCCAGCTCTTTGACCGACAAGGACGGACAGCCCGACAGGCGGATGCAGGCGTGATCGCCGGTGCAGATATCCTCGTCCACGCCAAAGCGTTCCTTGACGGTGCGCTTGCCATCGGCGACTTGTTTGGCGATCTGAGGTTTTACCCGACGCTGTTTGTTCAAAGAACATTCCGACGAGGCGACGATGATCTTTGGCCCCTCGACGTCCGTGGTCAGCGCCTCGCGTAACACGGCGCGCATTTGCGTTACGTCATAGGTGTGATCGACCTGCCGGACCCATTCCGCGCCGACGCCCTTGCAGGCGGTGACGATGGAATTATCGGTGTTACGGTTCTTGTTATAAGCGCGCGAGGACAGGATATCCTGCCCGCCGGTGGCGGCGGAATAGTAGTTGTCGACGATCAGGAACACGCCGTCATGCTTGTTGAACACCGCGTCGCCAATACCGCTGGTCAGACCGTTGTGCCAGAACCCGCCGTCGCCCATCACCGCAATCGACCGCTTGTCTGCCTTGACGTTGAACGCCGCGGTCGAGGCGGGGCCAAGGCCAAACCCCATGGTCGTCGCGCCAATGTTGAAAGGCGGCAGGATCGAGAACAGATGACAGCCGATGTCAGAAGACACGTGATGCTGGCCCAGTTCTTCCTCAACCAGTTTCATGGCGGCAAATATGGGGCGTTCGGGGCATCCGGTACAAAGACCCGGCGGGCGCGGGGGCACCACGTCTTTGAGCCGTGCAACGGCGGGGTCACGCAGGATCGGCACGGGATCAGGCACAGGCGCGCGATTGCCAAGGCGCGTCGCCTCGTGATCCGCCAGAAAGCGCCCGATCCCATCGGTCAAGACAGCCGCCGTATAGTCGCCACCCATTGGCAGGTAATCCTTGCCATGCACCCGCGTCGGGCTGTTTGCACGCGACAGCACCGTCGAAATCGCCTGCTCGATATATTCCGGCTGGCCTTCCTCGACGATCAGGACGGAGTCCATGCCATCGCAAAACGCGCAGACCTCTGCAGGGATCGTCGGATATGTCACGTTCATCACGTAAATCGGCATCTGCGTGTTGCCGTAGGCATCGCTTAACCCGAGGAATTGCAAGGCGCGGATGGTGCTGTTGTACATGCCCCCCTGCACGATGATCCCGGTCTTGCCGTCTGTGTCACCGATGACCTCGTTCAGCTTGTGCTGCTGGATAAAGTCTATCGCGGCGGGCATCCGGATTTTGATCTTTTCCTGCTCTTGCGCGTAGGCGGCAGGGGGTAAAACGATGCGGCTAAGGTCGCGTTTCGGGGTGTTCAGAGCGTCTTGCAGGGTGAATTCGGGACGCCTGTTGTCCTTGGCGACGAAGCGCCCGGTCATATGACAAGAGCGCACGCGCACCTCTAGCATGACAGGAGTGTTAGACGCTTCTGACAGCTCGAACCCTTTTTCGATCATACGCACGATGCATTCGTGATCCGGGCGCGGGTCCAGCAGCCAGATTTGCGATTTCATGGCGAAGGCATGGGTGCGTTCCTGCATGATCGACGACCCCTCGCCATAGTCCTCTCCTACGATGACTATCGCGCCGCCCGTGACACCGCCAGAGGCGAGGTTGGCCAAAGCGTCAGAGGCGACATTGGTGCCCACGGTAGATTTCCACGCGACCGCGCCGCGCAGGGGATACATAACAGAGGCCGACAGCATCGCACCTGCGGCGGCCTCTGAGGCAGAGCTTTGGAAATTTACGCCGAGGTCTTCGAGGATGTCGTTTGCGTCCGCAAGAACGTCCATGAGATGAGAGATCGGAGAGCCTTGATAGCCGCCCACATAGGACACGCCCGATTGCAGCAGCGCCTTGGTGATCGCCAGAATACCCTCGCCGCGAAATACCTCGCCGTCGCCCAATTTCAGGTCCTGAACCTCGCGTGCAAAGGATCGTTCGGCCATTGGGTGCTCCTGATGTATATGTAAGTGAATATATTTTGATCGCAGAGAGGTCAAGGTGGTTTGAGGTTTGGCAATGCTTGACAGGCACAGCTTTCCGGTTGAGTATATGCAGATACATATAGTTCAGAACCTGTGCCCTGATGACCGAAGCCACCTATCAGCTTGTCTCTGTTTCCAACGAAACCCCAGATGTGAAACGCTTTATCTTTGAGGCGGTTTCGGGCGAGGGGTTTGACTGGATCGCTGGCGCGCATGTGCGGGTGGCTTTGCCCAGTGGTGGGGATCGCGCCTATTCGCTGCTGCGCTTGCCGGAGTTGGCCAAGGATCAGATCGCGCTGGGCGTGTTGCGCGAAAAGAAAAGCACCGGGGGATCTGCCTTCATGCACGGGCTGGACCCCGGCGCACAGGTCACGATCAAGGGGCCGATGACCAACTTTGCGCTGGAGGACACCAACGCGCCCGTGCTGTTGCTTGCCGGGGGCATTGGCATCACGCCGATCCTGTCGATGGCGGCGCTGATGCGCGACGCGGGGCGCAGGTTCACGGCCCATTATGCCGGGCGGCATGAAGGCGCGCTGGGCTTTGTGCCACAGATGCAGGCGATCTGCGGCGCGGCTTTGCACCTGCATTACGACGATCAGGACTCGGCCCTGAATATCGCCGCTTTGCTTGCCAACGCAGGGGACGCGCACGTCTACGTCTGTGGCCCCGGCGGCATGATCGACGCGGTCAAGGCCGAGGCCGCGCAGCAGGGTTGGGACAGCGGGCGCATCCACTTTGAACTCTTTTCGAACGATATATCAGGCGCCGAAAACGCCGCCTTTGACGTGGAAATCCACAGCACAGGGCAAGTGATCCATGTCCCCGCCGACAAGAGTATCATCGAGGCGCTGGAAGACGCCGGGCTGGACCCACTGTATGATTGCCAGCGCGGTGATTGCGGGATCTGTCAATGCGATGTGATCGAGGGCATCCCCGATCATCGCGACGTAATCTTGAGTGATAGCGAAAAAGCATCCAACAGCGTTATGCAGATTTGTGTCTCGCGCGCAAAATCCGCTAAGCTGGTGTTGGATCTGTGATGCGCAGCCTAATGGGGGGACCAAAATGAGCCGCTACAGGGGAAATGCCAAGGCAATTGAGGGGCTGGTCAAAGGCCACGCCGTGCACCGCGACGTCTATGTGGATAAAGAGGTGTTCGACCTTGAAATGGAACAGCTTTTTGCCAATACATGGATCTATGTGGGCCATGGCAGTCAGCTGAAAAACCCCGGCGATTTCATCACCGCCAAGATTGGGAACCAGCCCATTCTTGCCTCGCGCCACAAGGACGGCACGATCCACGTGCTGCACAACCGCTGCCCCCACAAGGGCACCAAGATCGCGTCAGAGCCTTGCGGAAACACCGGCAAATTCTTTCGCTGTCCCTATCACGCGTGGTCGTTTAAGACTGACGGCTCGCCTTTGGCGGTGCCGCTGAAAAAGGGGTACGAGGGGACAGGGTTTGCGCAGAACCAAGCCTCGCAGGGGCTGGCCCGGGTTGGCAATGTCAAGATCTACCGCGATTTCATCTTTGCCCGCCTGTCCAGCGAAGGCCCGTCGTTCGAGGACTTCTTTGGCGAAAGCCTGTCCACCCTCGACAATATGATCGACCGCTCGCCTGTCGGGCAGCTAGAGGTCATCGCCCAGCCGATCCGTTATATGCACACCTGTAACTGGAAGATGCTGGTCGAAAACCAGACTGACACCTGCCACCCGATGGTCGCCCATGAAAGCTCTGCCGGGACCGCGGTCAACGTCTGGGAAAGGGTCAAGCAAGAGGGCGAACATCCCCCCATGGCGGTGCAGGTTTATGCGCCCTTCATGAGTCCTTATGAATTTTTCGAGGACTCAGGCATCCGCGTCTGGCCGAACGGGCACGGGCACACCGGGGTCAGCCAGTCGATCCATCAGGACTACGATGACGTGGCGGATTATCTGGCCTCTATGATAGAGGCGTATGGCGAAGAGCGCGCCCACGAGATCCTTGGCGAAGTGCGCCATAACACGGTCTATTTCCCCAACATCATGGTCAAAGGCGCGGTGCAGATCATCCGCAATTTCATTCCCGTCGCTGTCGATAAGACACTGGTGGAAAGCTGGGTGTTCAAGCTGGTCGGCGCACCGGACAAACTATACGAACGCGCGCTGAACTATAACCGCTACATCAACGCACCGACCTCGATTGTGGGCCATGATGACCTTGAAATGTATGAACGGGCGCAAGAGGGGCTGACCTCGAACGGGACGGAATGGGTCAACCTGCAACGGCTTTATGACGCGGATGAGGTGATGGACACGACTGAAGTCGTCAACGGCACATCCGAGCGGCAAATGCGCAACCAGTTCCACGCGTGGTCCAAGTATATGACCATGAATATGGACCATGCGATGGAGGCCGCCGAATGACGCCGCAGGACATCGTCGATTTCATCTATGACGAGGCTTTCGCGCTGGACACTATGCAGTGGGACGACTGGCTGGCGATGTTCCACAAGGACGGGCGCTATTGGATGCCACTGGAATGGCAGCAGACAGATCCGATCCTGCAACCCTCGCTGATGTATGAGGACTGGTTGCTGCTGACGATCCGGGTCGAACGTCTGAACGGGGATCGCACCTTTAGCCAGAAACCAAAAAGCCGCTGTCACCACCTGTTGCAACAGCCCCGGATCGTGTCGATGGGCGAGGGTGGCGTCTATAAGACCCGCACCTCGTTCATCTATACAGAGACGCGCGGCGATCACCTTGATCGTTATTCCGGCTGGGTCAATCACGAGTTGGTCGAATATGAGGGCGCGCTGAAAATCATGCTCAAACGTGTGGATCTGATCAATTTCGATGCGCCCTTCGGCAATATCCAACTGTTCATCTGAGGTGCCCATGACGTCGCAAACCGTCTTTACCCGCTTCGCGCACACGGCTGAACGGCGCGGCGAGGGCGCCTTTTTGCATGTGCTCGAGGAAACCGCCGCGATCTACGACATTCCGGCGGGCGACATCAGCTATGCGCAGATGGCTGCGCGGGTGGCGGGCTGGGCTGATCGTCTGGCGCAGGCGGGTTACGGCGGGGGGCATCGCGTCGGTCTGTTGTTGGAAAACCGCCCCCTGTTTCTGGAGATCTGGCTGGCGCTGAATTCCCTCGGCGCTTCGGTGGTGCCGATCAATCCGGATTTGCGGTTGGCGGAACTGGAATATCTGGTGGACCATTCGGAAATGGGGCTGGCCATTGTCCTGCCAAACCGGATCGACGAAATGCGACATGCCGCGACCAATGCCGGGCTGTCCCTGCCGGTAATCTCCCCCGAAGACCCGGTGCCAGCCGCGTCTCGTCCCGCGCTTGTGGGTAGGACGCTGGACAGCCAGACCGAATGCGCCCTGCTCTATACCTCTGGCACCACGGGGCGCCCAAAGGGCTGTATCCTGAGCAATGAATACTACCTTTATTGCGGCGATTGGTACGCCGAGGCGGGTGGGCTGATGACGTTGCAGCCCGATTGCGAGCGGATGATCACGCCGCTGCCCGTGTTTCATATGAACGCCATGGCCTGTTCCGTCATGGCAATGATCACAATTGGGGGCTGCCTGTGCATGCTCGACCGCTTTCATCCCCGCAGTTGGTGGGATTCTGTGCGCAAATCGGGCGCGACGGTTGTGCATTACCTTGGCGTCATGCCGACGATGCTGATGGGGGCCGCGCCGCAGCCACAAGACCGGATGGACGCGGTCAAATTCGGCTTTGGCGCGGGCGTTGACAAGAAACTCCACGCCCCGTTCGAGGCGCGCTTTGGCTTTCCCCTACTAGAGGCCTGGGCCTGTACAGAGACCGGCAATGGCGTGGTTATCTCTGCCCATAAAGAGCCGCGAAAGATCGGCACCTCTTGTTTTGGGCGTCCCACGTCAGAGGTCGACGTGCGTGTTGTTGACGACACGGGCGCGGAAGTTGGGGACGACACCCCCGGCGAAATGCTGGTGCGCCATGCGGGCGATAACCCGCGCTTTGGCTTCTTTTCGGGCTACCTCAAGGACGCCGCCGCGACGGACGAGGCATGGAGCGGCGGCTGGTTTCACACCGGCGACGTGGTCACCCGCGATGCGGACGGCGCGCTGCATTTCATCGACCGCAAAAAGAACGTCATCCGCCGCTCTGGCGAGAATAT
>CALGTJ010000665.1 GCA_937901435.1 uncultured Rhodobacter sp.
CAATCTCTTGAATTCGCTTCTTGTTCGCAGCGCGCGCAATCTCGATGTCGGACATGGTCAGCTTCCCAGTATATCGCCAGCATTCAAGCCGACAGTTGCAGCCCATTCAGAGGCAGGTATTTTCGCGCCACCCGCAGGTTTGACGCGCTTGATCAAAACACGGCCACCGATGCATTGTACGGTGACGCCATCGTCAGAAATTTCGATGATCTTGCTGGAAATCCCATCGCCCGGCACGCGAGCGCTGTCAAAAATATCAACAGCATCGCCATTCAGCGTTGTCCAAGCGCCGGGTGCGGGATTGGTTCCTCGGATCAGGTCATAGACCTGACCGACGGGTTTGTTCCAGTCGATATGCGCATGTTTTTTGATGCAGCGCCTCTCGTAAGTTGCTTGCGATTCGTCCGGGACTATGTGTGGCGGTTTACCCCCTCGAAACAAATCACAGACCTCTAGGACGGACTCGACCGCCGAAGGGTAGATCTTTTTGAAATAGAGATTGATCACCGTGTCGTCTGGCCCGATGGGGCATTCCCATTGCAGCAGGCTGTCACCTTCGTCCAGTCCATCATTAGGGTAGAACCAGCTGTAGCCGGATTTCGTAGATCCCATGATGATCGGCCAGTTGACGGCCGACGGGCCACGGTGCAGCGGCAAAAGCGACGGGTGGAAACAGATCGACCCATGAGTGGGCGTATCGCGCGCGGCCTCGGGGACAAAGACATTAACAAAGGCCATGACCATCAGATCGGCCTTCAGCGCGGCAAGTTGATCCAGGTCTTCCTGACCCTTGAAATTCGCGGGCTGGTAGACAGGCAGACCTTTTTCCAGCGCGAATTCCTTGATCGGATCAACGGGCTTGCCCTCTTTATCAGGCTCGCAATAGACGGCGATCACATCGTCGGTTCCAGCGTCCAGCAGTTTGGCAAGGACGTCTTTGCCAAAGGCCTGCTGGCCCATCACGATCAGGCGCATTTTACTCATTGTGCTGCCGCCTTGTTCACGTCACCCACCGCGCCACTGTCAATCACGCGGGCAAGGTCATCACCTTGATAGCCAAGCACTTGCATCAGGATTTCAGTGGTGTGTTCGCCAAGCAGAGGCGAGCGGACCACATCCACAGGAGAGTCCGACAGTTTGATCGGGCAGCCGACGCTGGTGTAACGCCCCCGCTCGGGGTGGTCGACGTCAACGATGGTGCCGGTGGCGCGCAGGCCCTCGTCTTCCATGATTTCCTTGGTCGACAAGATCGGACCAACGGGAATGTCGAGAGGGTTGCACAGATCCATGACCTCGAATTTGGTCTTGGTCATGGTCCATTCTTCGACCGCACCAAAGATCTCGTTCAGCTTGTCCAGACGCTCTGGCGGGGTGGCATAGCCGGGCGCGTCTTTCCATTCGGGCTTGCCGATCAGATCACAGACCTTGCCCCAGACTGCCGCCTGCGTGATGAAATAGGTGTAGGCGTTTGGATCGGTTTCCCAACCCTTGCATTTCAGGATGCGACCGGGCTGGCCACCACCAGAATCGTTACCCGCACGCGGTGTCGCATCGCCGAAGGGCACGCCTTCGCCGAACTGGCTGTATTCCTTCAACGGTCCGGCATCCAGACGCTGCTGGTCGCGCAGTTTCACGCGGGTCAGGTTCAGAACACCGTCTTGCATCGCGGCGCTGACCTTTTGGCCGCGACCGGATTTTTCACGATGGTAAAGTGCTGTGACAATGCCCAGCGCAAGGTGCAGACCCGTGCCAGAGTCACCGATCTGCGCACCCGTCACCAAAGGCGGACCATCGCGGAAACCTGTGGTTGAGGCAGAGCCACCGGCACATTGCGCCACGTTTTCGTAGACCTTGCAATCCTCATATTTGCCCGGACCAAAGCCCTTGATAGAGGCAAGGATCATGCGTGGATTGATCTCTTGAATACGCTCCCACGTGAACCCCATACGATCCAGTGCGCCGGGGGCAAAGTTTTCGACCATCACGTCGCATTCTTCGATCAGACGGGTCAGAACCTCTTTGCCGACCTCGTTCTTCGAGTTCAGCTCGATCGAACGTTTGTTGTGGTTCAGCATCGTGAAATAGAGGCTGTCTGCGCCGGGCACGTCGATCAGTTGCTTGCGCGTCGCGTCGCCAACACCGGGGCGCTCGACCTTAAGCACATCCGCGCCGAACCATGCCAGAAGCTGGGTACAGGTCGGCCCCGACTGCACATGGGTGAAGTCCAGAATTTTTACGCCTTCAAGAGCTTTCATCTGTCTTTGTCTCCGTCGTGGCCCACGTTTGATCATGGGCCTTATGTTTAGGTCTGGGGAAAGTGTCCGGGTCTGGCCCGAACAGAACCTACCCCAAAGTTACTTTTTCTTCACCACGCTCTGCGGGTTGAGATTGCCGATGCGTCCGCTTTCTGTACCAGCCTGCGGGTCGATGATCGCGTTAACCAAAGTGGGCTTGCCAGAGGCAATCGCCTCGCGCACGGCACGTTCCAGATCGTCGGGAGACCGGGCCGTGACGCCGACGCCACCGAAGGCCTCCATCATCATGTCGTATTTGGCTTCAGGCACGAAAACAGTCGTCGCCGGATCGGCGCTGGTGTCGTTCGTATCCGTGCCGCGATAAATGCCAGAGTTGTTAAAGATCACTACACAGATCGGCAGGTTGTAGCGGCAGATCGTTTCGACCTCCATCCCGCTAAAGCCAAAGGCGCTGTCGCCCTCGACCGCAACCACGGGGCATCCGGTTTCGACCGCCGCCGCGATGGCGCTGCCCATGCCAACGCCCATCACGCCCCAAGTGCCCACGTCCAGACGCTTGCGCGGCTTGGCCATGTCAATGACAGAGCGCGCAAAGTCGAGCGTATTGGCGCCTTCGTTCACGAGGATTGTATCAGGCTGCTCGTCAAAGATCCGTTTCAGTCGGCCCAGCGCGCCGTGGTAATCCATCGGCACGTTGTTGTTTTGCAGCTTGGGCGCCATGCGTTCGACGTTGCTGGCGGCTTTGGCCTTGACCGCATCGGTCCAGGAGGCGTCTGGTTTCTGCCAATCGCCCATCTTTTCGGTCAGCGCCGTCAAACAGCTTTCGATATCACCAACAAGCGGCGCATCAATCGGCTGGTTGCTGTCCATTTCCTTGGGGTCGATGTCGATGTGGATGAATTTCTTGGCCCCCGCCTCGCCCCACTGCTTGCCCTTGCCGTGGCTTAGCAACCAGTTGAGACGCGCGCCGACCAGCATCACGCAATCGCTGTCTTTCAGAACCAGCGAACGCGCGGCCCCGGCGTATTGCGGGTGGGTGTCAGGCAGCAGACCCTTGGCCATCGACATGGCGATATAGGGAATGCCCGAACGTTCGACGAACTCTTTCACCAGATCATCGCATTGCGCATAAGACGCGCCCTTGCCCAGAATGATCATTGGTTTCTTGGCGGATTTCAGCACGTCCAATGCGCGATCAATCGCCTTGGGCGAGGGGAACTGCGCGGGGGCCGGATCAACCACTTTAACCAAGGAGGCCTCGCCCTTGGCAGCCTCCATGACCTGACCAAACAGGCTGGCGGGCAGATCGAGGTAAACGCCACCCGGACGACCAGAAACCGCTGCACGAATGGCGCGGGCCACGGCGATGCCGATGTCTTCGGCGTGGAGCACGCGATAGGCGGCCTTGCACAGGGGTCTGGCAATGGCGAGTTGGTCCATCTCTTCGTAATCGCCCTGCTGAAGATCGACGATCTCGCGCTCTGACGAGCCGGAAATCAGGATCATCGGCCAGCAGTTCGTGGTGGCATGGGCCAGCGCGGTCAGACCGTTCAGAAAGCCCGGAGCCGACACCGTCAGACACACACCCGGCTTGCCCGTCAGATAGCCCGCACTCGCGGCGGCGTTGCCTGCGTTCTGCTCGTGGCGGAAAGACAGCACGCGCATACCCTCAGCCTGCATCATGCGGCCCAGATCGGTGATTGGAATACCGGGAACGTTATAAACGGTGTTCAAACCATTCAACTTGAGCGCGTCGATCACAAGGTGAAAGCCGTCCGTCAGGTCTTGTTCCATGTCAATAGCTTCAGCGGCTTCGCCTGCCATGTTCTCTCTCCCTAATGCCCCGCGGTTATGTTACCCGGTGGCCTCTTTGCCCTTTTGAACGTTTTCCAACTTGGTCCACGCCCGACGCACATGCACATGCAAGCGCATCGTATGTTCCCGCACGAGGCGCTCTGACAGATCAGAGTCGCGCGCCTCAAGTGCTTCGATGATTTCCATATGATCCACGACAGACCGTGTGGCCCGGTCGTTTTCCTCTAACGCACGCCGACGCACCGCGTGCATATGCATGAACAACCCATCCGCCAGCGTCTTGAGCATCTTGCAGCCGGACATTTCGAGGATCATCTGATGAAAAAGAATGTTGGCCTCGGAATACTCCGAAAGGTCCGCGCTTGACGAACTTTGGCTGTGACGCAGCGCGTGCTTACGCAACTCGCGGATCTGTACGTCAGACGCCGTTTCTGCTGCGATGCGGGCCGCCATGCTTTCAAGCGCCGCCCAGGCCACAATCATTTCAAGAACCTCATCCAGCGTCTTTCGCACCAGATAAACGCCTTTGCGCGGCCGGATCTCGATAAAACCGTCCTGTTCCAGCCGGGTCAGCGCCTCGCGCAGAGGCGTTCTGGACACCTGCAATTGATCCGCCATCGACCGCTCATCCAGCCGCAAGTCCGCATCTTCATCATAGATGTTCATCTCAATGATCGCGGCACGAAGCATATCGTAAACACGATCCTTCAGCGTAAAATTAGTTGCGATCGGCTTAAGCTTCATTCTGGACTCTCGACGGGTCAGGACAGCGTTGGTATACCGTAGACCCTATTAAAAAAATAGCAATACCAGTGTTTGAAAACTTTTCGCTTAGCATGTTGAATTTAGCTTTAATGTTTTTTTTCAATTAGTTATACAGCTTTTCTCAATATATTTGATGTCCACGACTTACATCATTTCTTTGAAATGGTACTCTCTCTCAAAAAATGGTAGTTGGTATACCAAGGGCGAGTCGACCTGAAAGACCGTCCAGAAACAGACAAGGAAAATCCCATGCTGATTCGTGCCTCTGACTCTGTACTTTGCGTTATTGACATGCAGGAACGCCTCGTTCCCGCGATGCAAGCCCCGGCTCGCACCCTGCGCAATGCACGCACCTTGCTGCAAGTGGCCGAAGAACTGAACGTGCCGATCCTCCTGACAGAGCAATACCCAGCGGGTCTGGGGCATCTGGTGCCCGATATCCGCACTGCAACGTCTGCGCCTGTTCTTGAAAAACTACACTTTTCCTGCATGGAGGATCACGGATTTGCCAGCGCCTTCACTGCGCTGAACCGCAAGCAGGCGATCTTGACCGGGATGGAATCCCACATTTGCGTTATGCAGACCGCCGCCAGTATGATCGAACAGGGTTTCGAGGTTTTCGTTGTCTCTGATGCCACTGCCTCGCGGACATTGGACAGCGAACAGGCCTGTTTGACGCGGCTTGGCGCAATCGGGGCTGGCATTGTCACCACAGAAATGGTTGTGTTTGAATGGCTTGGCCGCGCCGGAACGCCTGCGTTCAAGAACGCTCTGAAACTGATAAAATAGCTTAAAGGTCCGCCTTAAATGACCCTATCCGGCACATGGCTTTGCTTGACCAAATGTGGTTCTTGGTGTACCACAAACCACGATATCGCCAGACCTGCCGCGCGACCGGCCTATAGGAGAGACGCTTGATGATCCTTTCCGAGTACAAATCCAAAGAGCTTCTCTCGCAATATGGCGTGGCAGTTCCTGAGGGCCGCGTCGCAAGAACGGCAGCCGAGGCAGAGGCCCTGTGCCGCGAGGTCACCGCCACGAAATACGTTGTCAAGGCGCAGATTGGTGCGGGTGGACGCGGTCTGGCCGGGGGTGTGAAATTCGCCGCCACACCGTCTGCCGTGCGCAGCGAAGCGGAAAAGATGCTGGGCAAGCCGTTGGTGACACAACAAACCAACGCCTCTGGCGAGATCGTCAAAGAGGTCTATGTCGAGGCTGCGGTTGAAATCGCGGCTGATGCCTTTATCGCCATCGTTCTGGATCAAAATGCGCAGCCGACGCTGCTGGCCTCGGCCACGGGCGGCGTCAATTTCGAAGAACAAGCCCGGCGCAACCCCGACATGGTGTCCAGCCTGACGCTGGCAGGCAATGATGTTGAGGCGTTTTTGCAAGGGCTTGGCTTTCAAAACGCCAAAGCCGCCGCCAAGCTGGTCGAAAACGCGCATAAGGCGTTCCTTGCCAACGAAATGACCCTGCTGGAAATCAATCCTCTGGCCATGCTGGCCTCTGGTGACTGGGTCGCCGTGGACGCCAAGATCTCTATCGACGGCAGCGCCATGTTCCGCCATCCAGAGCTTGAGACACTGGTCATGGACCACGCCCTGTCCAGCGTCGAGCGCACCGCGCAGGAAAACGAGATCAATCTGGTCAAGCTGGACGGTAATATCGGCGTCGTCGTGAATGGTGCGGGGCTGGGTCTTGCGACCAACGATATGCTTGTGGATGCCGGGGGCAAGCCTGCGAACTTTATGGATATCCGCACCACCGCGACCAGTTTTCAGATCGCCAAGGGGGTCGAGTTGTTGTTGGAAGATTCGGCGGTCAAGATTATCCTGCTGAACGTGCATGGCGGCGGCATGACGGTCTGCGATACAGTGACCGAAGGCGTCGCCTTTGCCTATGCCCGCGCCAAGCGCAAGCCCCCCATCGTCGCGCGGCTGGCCGGGCAAAACGTGGAATGGGCGCATCGTATGCTATCGGAACGTCGCCTGCCAGTGACCGTCTGCACCAGTATGGGCGAGGCCGTCGACAAGGCCGTGTCTATCGCCAAAGGAGGGCGTGTCTGATGGCGATCCTGATTGATGAGACCACCAAGGTCATGGTTCACGGAATGACGGGCCGCTCTGGCACCTTCTATACGGATCTGGCGATGCGCTATGGGTCGAACTACGTGGCAGGCGTGCGTCCCGGCAAGGGCGGCACAAAACATCTTGGGCTGCCCGTCTTTGACACTGCGGCAGAGGCTGTTGCCCAAACAGGTGCGAACGCCAGCCTGATCATGGTCCCCGCCCATCACGCCGCAGAGGCGATGATCGACGCAATCACGGCCATGGTCGGTGTGATCGTTTGCGTGACCGAACGCGTGCCGCAGCATGATATGACGCAAGTTATGGCCGCGCTAGAGGGATCGGACTCTGTGCTGATCGGGCCGAACTCGCAAGGCATCCTGACGCCGGGCGGCTGCAAGATCGGCGTGATGCCAACGCGCGATGCGCGCCCCGGCGTGGTCGGCATCGCCTCTCGCTCTGCCTCGCTGACTTCTGAAATTCTGGCGCAGACCAGTGTCGCTGGTCTGGGTCAATCCACCACGGTCGGCGTCGGTGGCGATGCGATCCACGGGATTGGCTTTGTCGAATGCCTCAAACGGTTCCGCGAGGATGACCAGACCAAAGTCGTCGTGCTGATCGGCGAGATCGGCGGGCGCGAAGAAGAAGACGCAGCGGCCTATCTGACGACTCTGGACTACGGCAAGCCTGTCATTGCGCTGGTTGTGGGTCGTGAGGCCCCCAAGGAAAAGCGCATGGGCCACGCGGGCACCCTGTCGATCTTTGGCTCGGAAACCGCACAGGACAAGACGGATCTTTTGCGCAAAGCGGGCGTGATCATCGCGAAGAATGCGGATGACGTGGTGCCATGCGTGACAAAGGCGCTCTGAACCGGGTCCTTTACAGGGCCGCTTTGTGTGGATCAGAAAACCTGTCCGTCCTCAGGGCAACGCAGTTCTACAACGCAGAACGTCAACGCAACCGCGAACACGACAGAACAGGTGCGGCGTGACGTCTATGCATGACCATCTCTTGATTGGTGTCGATGGTGGCGGAACTGGCTGCCGGGTACGCATTGCAGATAAGTCGTTGACGTCTCTGGCCGAAAGCAAGGGCGGCCCCGCCAATGTGACCAGCGACCGCCGCGCCGCGCTTGCGAATATCACCACGACAATTGCGGCTGCTGCAGATTTGGCGGGGATTTCACCCGACCGCCTGCTAGACGCCACTGTGCATCTTGGGCTTGCCGGGGTGATGTCGGAAACCATCGCAGAACAGGTCGCGCAGGCCCTGCCCTATGCATATCTTACCGTCACAGATGACCGTCCGACCACCCTCGCCGGGGCGCTGGCTGGACAGGACGGGTTTTTGATCGCCGCAGGCACGGGCAGTTTCATCGCCGCGCTGCAGGACGGGACAACGTCCTGTGTCGGGGGCTGGGGGTATCAGCTGTCAGACCAAGCCTCGGCCGCGTGGTTGGGGCGGCGTCTGTTGGAACATGTTTTGCTCTGCCACGACGGGCTGATCCCACACAGCGATTTGACCCGCAGCGCATTTATACGGTTTAACAGCAATCCCAACGACATCATCCTCTTTGGGACAAACGCCACGCCCGGTGACTTTGGTCTGCTCGCCCCTCTGGTGGTCGAGGCACAGAGGGCCGGCGATGCTGTCGGCGGCTCGATCATGAAAGAGGGTCTGGCGTATCTTACCTCGGCACTTGGAACGCTTGGGTTTCATCCCGGTGCCCGTCTGTGCCTGACGGGCGGCGTTGGACAGCACTATGCAACCCAGTTTCCCAAAGAGGTGCAGGACGGGATAATCACCGCCTCTGGCAATGCCTTGGACGGGGCAATCCGGCTTGCTGCGGCGCAGAGCCAAAGCAAAGCGGACAGGCTTTAACCCGTCCATTTCCATCACATGCATTGCAAGCCATTACGCAATGGTGGAAACAGGTAATATGGCGAGCGGATCAACCCCGACATTCGCCATAGTATTCAAAGAGTGACCGAGACAGTTAACCGAATGACCCAGATCGCCCTGCTTGGTGCCGCGATCCACGACGGCACCCATTTGCACCACGGAAAAGCCCTTTTGGTCGAAAAGAAAAAGACCATCGGCATCCTGAATCCTGATGACCTGCCCACCGGGTGTATCCGACACCAATTGGACGGCGGTTACCTGACCCCCGGCTTTGTTGACCTTCAGGTCAATGGCGGAGGCGGTGTGATGTTCAACGATATCCAGACCCTCAAGGGTTTGTTCGTGATCACCGCCGCGCATCGCCAACTTGGCACCTATGCGATCCTGCCGACCCTCATCACCGACACGCCAGAGCGCAGCCGTGCCGCGATAGAGGTGGTAAGCGAGGCGGTGCAAATGGGAATGCCGGGGATTCTTGGCCTCCACCTGGAGGGCCCACATCTGTCGTTGGCGCGCAAAGGGGCCCATGACGCCGATTTGATACGCCCGATGACGAACGACGACATGGCAATGCTGATTGACGCGGCAAAGCGTTTGCCCAATGTCATGCTGACCATCGCCCCGGAAAACGTCATGCTGGATCAGGCGCGCAGCTTGGCAAACGCGGGCGTTATCCTGTCGCTTGGCCACACGGATGCAGATTTCAAGACCTGTCTGGCCTACACCCGCGTTGGGGTCCGCTGCACCACACATCTGTTCAACGCCATGAGCCCGCTTGGCAATCGCGAACCCGGCCTTGTGGGCGCGACGCTGGACAGTGGGTCGCTTAGCGCGGGGTTGATTGCTGACGGTCTTCATGTGCATCACGCCACGATCCGCACCGCTTTGCGTGCCAAACAGGGGCCCGGAAAGATCTTTCTGGTCACCGATGCCATGTCCTGCGTTGGCTCTGAACTGACAGAGTTCACGCTGAACGGGCGCAAGATTTATCGTCGCGACGGCACGCTACGCCTGTCAGATGGGACACTGGCCGGGGCCGATATCGACATGCCGCGCTCTATTCAGGTTCTGGTGCATAAAGTCGGATTGACGCCAGAACGCGCGATTGCGATGGCCACATCAATTCCGGCAGGCGTGTTAAAACCACACAGGCATTTGGGCACAATAAAGCCCAACGGCCCACGACCTATCTACATGACCGATAAATTCGAGGTCCAGCCGCTACCGGGGCACAGCGCCGCGTAGCCAATCCTTGGCATAGATCACCTCGCCCACTCCCGCAAAGCGCGCAACACGGTCCAGTTCGGTTTCCAGCCGTTTGACCCGACCACTGCCCATCTTGACGCCTGCCTCGGGCCAGAACGCCTTGACGTTCAGATCCCCTGCGGCGCGGTCGCATTTCATGTCGATCCTGCCGATCAGGGTATCCCCCTCGAGCAGAGGAAAGACATAGTAGCCGTAGATCCGCTTTGGTTCTGGCACGAACACCTCTATCCGATAGTGAAAATTGAACAGCCGTTCCGCCCGTTTGCGGTCACGCAGGGCAGGGTCAAAGGGGCTGAGCACGCGGATCCGGTTGGGGGCGACAGGGCCGTCTTCGTCGACCGTCTCTGACCAAGCGAAAGAACGGCGCGGGGCACTGCCGTCTGATGCGGCTATATCCACCTCGATCACACGCCGCTCTGCCAAAGCGCGCGCGCACCACTCCTTTGCCTCTGCCGGAGTGATCAGCGCCCAGAACGCCGCAATTTCGCCGGATTTGGCAAAGCCCAGCCGATCAAGGGCCGCAGAACACGCCCAGTCTATCGTCTCTTGCGGATCATACCGCGTGGTGGCGAAATCATTGGGAATGACCCGCTCTGTCAGATCATAGTACTTTCGAAACCCCTCACGCCGGGTCACCGACAACGTCCCTGTCCGCCAGAGATATTCCAGTGCGGTTTTTGACGGATGCCAGTCCCACCATCCACCACTGGATCGCGCCTCATCCGCGCCCACCTCGGCAGAACAGACCGGACCGCTGTCACTGATATGTTTCACCACATCGTCCAGCTTTTCGGCAAACCCTTCGCGTCGCCAGCTTTGCCACTGCTTTCGCAGCCTCTCGCGGTCGCGATCAAAGCGCAGCTGCCAATGGGGAAAATACTGGACCGGGATGACAGAAGCGTCATGGGTCCAGTGTTCAAACAACTGCCGGTGCTTTTCCAGCGGCGCGAACAGGTTCTTGGCGCGATAGGCAGGTCGGCGTGCATAAAGGATCATATCATGCGCGCGGGCCACGGTGTTGATGCTATCGACCTGCACAAAGCCAAGCCGCGTGATCAAATCGCACAGATCCGACCCCTTGCCCGGCCCCGCAGGAGGATCAGCAAGCGCGTGACGTTGCAAAAAGAGACGCCGCGCACGGTCGTTGGCGATCAGGGGCGCTGTGGTCATGGTCTTGGGTCCAAGCCGGTAAAATGTCCCTCAGACTGGGCCATCGCCTTGGCCCTGTCGACCCATAACCTGCGCATCCTTGCCAGCCCTTTAGCAGAGAGTTTACAGGATCGGGATAAACCCCTATGCGCATAGAGAACAAAAGTGGATGTGCGCGTGACCAATACTCTGTACCAGAACGACCTGCCTGATGATCTGAAACTTGGGCCTGTGGTGGCCATCGACTGTGAAACGATGGGGCTGAACCCGCATCGCGACCGTCTTTGCGTTGTGCAACTGTCGGATGGTGACGGCAACGCGCATCTGATCCAGATCGCCAAAGGCCAGACAGAGGCACCCAACCTTTGCCGGATGCTGACCGATCCGGATACGCTGAAACTGTTCCACTTTGGTCGCTTTGACATCGCCGCCATGTATAACGCCTTTGGCGCGCTGACCGCCCCGGTCTATTGCACGAAGATCGCGTCAAAACTGATCCGCACTTATACGGATCGTCACGGGTTGAAAAACCTGCTGGATGAACTGCTGAAGGTCGATATTTCGAAACTGCAACAAATGAGCGATTGGGGTGCGGAAACCCTGACAAAGGCGCAATTGGACTATGCCGCGTCGGATGTTTTGTACCTGCACCAACTGCGCGAAAAGCTGAACGCGCGGCTTGTTCGCGAAGGTCGTATGGACGTGGCGCAGGCCTGTTTTGACTTTCTGCCAACGCGTGCCCGGCTGGATCTTGCCGGCTGGCCTGAAATCGACATCTTCTCTCACTAGATAAATGGGATGAACCGTCTCATTACCCCCCAAGCGCGCGTAAAAGCGTCTGTGATCTGAAATGGCGGTGCCCGACAACACCTATTCTCACGTCATATCCTGGCTCAAGATCATCTTGCCGCTTTTGGCGCTGGGCATCTTGTCTACGCTGTTTCTTGTTGCGCGCACCGTTGACCCTGCACAGAACCTGCCCTTTGCAGATGTCGACGTCGAAGGCATCGCGCGAGAACAGCGCATTGGCGCGCCGAATTTTTCCAGTGTGACCGAGGATGGCTCTGCCATCTCTCTGTCTGCGCAAAGCGCCCGCCCGGATCCGAACAACTCAGAGCGCGTTAGTGGAACCGGGGTGAATGCGGGGATCGACCTGCCCGGTGGCGGGCGCATCGATGTGGTTGCCGCCGAAATGGCGCTCGATAACAGCGCGGGGTCTGCCACCTTAAGCGATGGCGTGACAATCACCACCTCTGACGGCTACGTTATGCAGACGCAACACGTGCAAATCGCGCTGGACGCAACGCGTGTTGTGTCCCAGACAAGAACGACCGTAGACGCCCCGATTGGCAATCTGAGCGCCGATAGTTTTGAATTGTCCAAGCGGGCCGGAAATGACCAACCTTACGTGCTGGTTTTCAAAGGCCATGTGAAGCTGTTATACGACCCTAAGGAATAAGGAACTGCCATGAGTGTTCGATCTCTTCTTTGGTCTGTGATTTTAGGTTTTGCGATTTTCACAGGATCCTTGACCATGGGTCTTGCGCAGGGGGCTGCGATCTCTTTGGGGGTTAGCGATCACGACAGTGACACGCCCGTTGAAATCACCTCTGAATCGCTTGAACTGGATCAGGGTGGCGGTGCTGCGATCTTTACCGGCAACGTCATCGTCGCTCAGGGAGACATTCGCATGACCTGCCAGCGGATGCGCGTGGAATATGGCGATGGGGCGGATGGGGCAAAGAACGAGATCAAGGTGATCCGCATGTTTGGCAACGTGACCTTTGTCAGTGCCGCCGAGGCGGCCGAATCCGATGAGGCTGTCTATACCCTCAGCACTGAAATGCTGGTCATGTCCGGCAATGTTCTGGTGACCCAGGGTCCGACGGCCTTATCTGCAAACCGGTTGATCTATGACCTGCAATCCGGGGATGGCCGGATGGAAGGCAATGTGAAAACGGTGCTGCAACAGGTCAAGAACTGATGGCCAAACCAGGCCTTACAGTGACCAAAGGACAGGCTGGCCTGCATGTCGTCAACCTGCGCAAAAGCTATCGCAAAAAGACGGTGATCCGGGACGTCAGTCTTGATTTGGGTCGCGGAGAGGTCGTGGCCCTTCTGGGTCCGAACGGGTCGGGCAAGACGACAACCTTTTATTCCATCGCCGGTCTGGTCAGCCCCGAAGGCGGTCAGGTGATGATCGACGGGCGCGACGCGACCTATCTGCCAATGTATCGCCGCGCCAAGCTGGGCATCGGATATCTGCCACAAGAGGTCTCGATTTTTCGTGGGCTCAGCGTCGAAGACAACATTCTGGCGATTCTGGAAATATCAGTCGCGAACAAGGTCCGCCGCCGCGAGCGCCTCGAAGAACTGCTGTCAGAGTTTTCCATCAGCCACCTGCGCCGTGCCTCTGCGCTGTCCCTGTCGGGCGGGGAAAGACGCCGGGTCGAGATCGCGCGCTGTCTGGCGGCGGATCCGAAATATCTGTTGCTGGATGAACCCTTTGCAGGGGTCGATCCGATCGCCGTGGGTGAGATCCGCGGGCTTGTGGCTGACCTCAAAAACCGGGGGATCGGTGTGCTGATCACCGATCACAACGTACGCGAAACACTGGAAATCGTGGACCGCGCCTATATCCTGCATGATGGCAAGGTCCTGATGAGTGGTACCACCGAAGAAGTCGTGCAGGACGAGAACGTGCGCCGCGTCTATCTTGGGCAAAGCTTTAGAATTACTTAATAAATTCACTCAACTAATAATATCTTTTTGACGCTTTTTGACCGTTCCTGTCGCGTTTTGGTTGACAGACGGGCCTAAGCTAGCGCCAAATGAAGGGGATGAGTGACCTTACCATTCTCGTTGGTGTGCAGCGAAACCTGACACACCTTTACGCGCCTCACCCCATCAGAGGCGATGAATATTCTCTAATCGAAATCCTGACACTGTCCGGCCTTCGGGTTCGGAAGAATGGCATGACTTAAGGAGGTGCTATGCAGTATCAAATCAGTGGAAAACAGATCGACATCGGCGAAGCCCTGCAAACGCATGTGCGCAGCGAGCTGGATACGGTGGTGACGAAATATTCCCAACGCCCGACGGACGCGACCATAATCTTTTCACGCGATGCCCATGAATACGTCTGCGAGACGATCGTGCATCTCTCGACCGGCCTGACCGCACAGGCCAAAGCCCATGCCACTGATATCTATGCCGCTTTCGATCAGGCTGGCGAAAAGATGGACAAACAACTGCGCCGCTACAAGCGCAGGCTGAAAGACCATCACAAAGAACGCATGCACCCGGTTGAACTCTCTGGTGGTTCCTCGTATATCCTCGCCGCATCCGAGGAGGATCATTCACAGGAACCCGACAGCCTTACGCCCGTCATCATTGCAGAGATGGAAACGAAAATCCCGTCCCTCTCCGTTGGCGAAGCCGTGATGCAGATGGAACTGGCAGGTGCCCCTGTGCTGATCTTCCGACATGAGGCCAACGACCGCATCAACGTGGTCTATCGGCGCGAAGATGGAAATATCGGTTGGGTCGACCCCAGCAATTCGACCTGACACTGACGGTTTAGGCCCGTCGCAAACGAATAGAGACGCATGGACCTATCCAGCATCATCCGGCCTGACGCCGTCAAAGTTGTCAGCACTGTCACCAGCAAAAAGCGGTTGCTGCAAGATCTTGCAGACATCGCTGGCCAGTCCTACGGGCTGGCCCCGCAAGACGCTGTAGAGGCTTTGATCGAACGAGAGGCGCTTGGTCCGACCGGTGTCGGCAAAGGCATCGCCTTGCCACACGCGCGGCTCAAGAAACTTGACCGGGTGGTCGGGGTGTTCATGCGCCTCGAAAAGGCGATTGATTTTGACTCTGTGGATCGCCAGCCTGTCGATCTGGTATTCGCATTGTTCGCCCCCGCAGAGGCAGGCGTGGATCACCTAAAGGCATTGGCGTTGGTGTCCAGAACGATGCGTCATGCCAATGTCTGTGACAAGCTGCGCGCCAATAACGACATCGCCACGCTGCACGCGGTTTTGACCGAGGCACCAGCCTCTGAAGCGGCCTGAAGGCGATCTAGCGCTTTGGGTCGAAGGCGCGAAACCCGAACATCATATAATCTTTTTGATATGCAGCGCGCACAGCCTCTTCGATCTCTTCGTCATAGATTTCTGACAGCAGCACAGGCGCGTTGTCCACATGCGGGATCACACCCGGCGAGGTCAGACCAACCTGTGCGGCCAGTTGTTCCAGCCCCAACTCTAACATATCGTCGCGCAACACCATGTCAGGCACCATAACCCGCGCCAGACCATGCAGAACCTCTGTCTGAGACGCCCAACTGGCATCGACGCGCAGACTGGTCTGCCCGCCAAGGTTGCCTTTGACGAATTTGATGAAGGTCAGGAACGCCTTGCGATGCTGCCCCACACCATAGCTGTGATCCGGCGCGCCTTCGGGGATGGCCAGATCATAGGTTTTGCGCAGAGTTTCCCGCATATCCCAAAACGTCTCTGCCCCATAATTCACGAAATGCGTGACAAAGGCGGCATGAAGACGTGCGACGGGGTGACGTATCACGGTAGAGCTGCGGTGGCTGGGGTTCTTGCGTTTCCATTGGCGTAAGGTTTTTTGCGTAAATCCCAGTTGAAGCCCATCAAGGTCAACGCCGTCCAGCGCCGCAAGCCAGGCCTGAACCCGCAACTCTGGCCCCGCCTTGATCGGCTGAAACAACAGCGGCGCCTTGGCGGCCGCCACATAACTTGGCACCGCGGGCGCACGGCGCGGTTCAAAATTGGGCGTGCGGGTCAGATCGAACCAGTCAATCTGTGCCAGCGCCTCTTGCATCTCGTCAAAATTGGCAACTTTGGTTTCCAAAGACGCGGGGTTTTGCACCTTGGTACGATTGCTTGTGGTCTCTACCTTATGCTGAACCCCAAGAAAGCTGCCCAAACCGTTCAGAACCTCAAGATCGTTCAGGTCGTCATAGCCGATGTAAAACGCCGTCTGCCCCGTGGTCTGCAACGCATTCAAAAGCAAAAGCTGAAACTGCTGCAAGGCGTCAAGATGCTGTTCGAAATCCGCTCGCTCGAACTGCGCTTTGGCCGTCTTGGCGTTCTTGAGATCGTTCAGTCGCCACTGCCCCGTGGCCGCCGCGATCTTGCGCGAGACATAGCTGTCGGCAGGGTTGCGCGTCAGGATGATCTTGGCACAGCGCGGGTCGCGCAGGGTCGTTTCCAGAATTCTGGGATCATGGTCGTGGAAAAACCGGAAGCCCGGCAACCCATCGGTCTTGACCCGCATCTGGTCGATCAATTTGACCGGATCTGCCTCTCGCTTTTTCATATCGATCCCAAGCAGATCGAACTTGTTCGCGTGCCCAACGAAATGCGGATTGAACGCCTCGCCATAGCAATGCAGCCCCGGTATTTCGTTCAGGTTTTCCTCTAGAAAGTTAGAGCCCGTGCGCATCTCGGCGAAGACCACAAAATAATCGAAACGCTTACCCATGTCGGTCTACTTCTTGATAAGATACGGTTTACGCTGCTTTTTAGGGGCAGAGGTCAAGGTGTCACCGCTTGGGAAATCCCCCATCAAATGCGGGTGCATCCCTTGGTTCTTGAGGTTCTGAAGAAACTGGCCAAACCCGGTCAGATCCACCATACGCGGCGCTTCGGTCAGGCGTCGCATATTGCGCGCCCCAATCTCGTCAATAATTGTTTGCAGGGGTTCCATCGGGCTTTCGATGAAATCCGCCATCGTCCAGATCCGCACGCGTGCCTTGGTGTGTGGCCTGCGCAAGACATCCAGATGCTTTGTCTCGATCTTCTGCAATCGCGCGGCCTCTTTGCGGATCTCGGAAAAATTCTTGTTCGAATGAAACAAGGGAACAGCCCAAGCGCCTGTAATCACAGAGATCTGAGCGTTGGAATCCCCTGCCATGAACCAATCGATCTTTTGAGTGTCGCGCGGGCCGAATTGAAAACACTGACGCTCGCCCCGCGTGTTCCAGATCAGATTGGTCAGGAAAGAGCGCGGGTTATAATCGCGCAGTTGCGCACTGTCGCTTAGCGCCCCGCCATAGATTTTCTGGTTCCCCGCGAACTCGACCCGTTCGGGCGCGAACAAGGCCCCATGCACCCGCGCGCCGACCATCTTGCTTAGCCAGACCTCGAAATCCTCGAAAAGGTCAGAAAACCCCTCGAACACGGAATAGGGCGCGCAGGTCTTGCCGTTTTCCCATCCGTCATAGGGAAAGCGGCTTTGCATGTACAACCCGGCACGACCCCGCGTGCGGCGGTCGACAGCCTTGGCGAAAATCCGGTCAATCTTGCCCGGATTAGGCTCTGCATCGCTGGGAAGATCGGCGGGCATATTCATGAAGGTGCTGTAAAGCCGGTTCGCATGAGGCCAGATCTTGCGCGCAACGAAACAATCGGACCGCCGCAAAAGCTGCAGGTGCTCGTCATAGAAAATATGCGGCTTTCCCTGAAAATCGAATTTGGACAGGGTCAGCGAGCGACTCTCGATATTCGACGAATATTGGCGGACCAAGGTCTGGTAATAGCTTTCATCCGGGATCCAGACCTTGCGAAAGTACCGATCATATTCCTCGCGGTCCGGGTCCTCAAGAATGGCCGACAGGGTCTGCCGGGTCAGGCACCACCATTGAGAGCCAAGATGCGGGATCAGACCGTCCGGTATCTTGCGTTTGAACCGCACCCGACGCTGTAGCTTGACATAACGGTCAAACAGGTAGCGTTGCTTTTTCCACGAGAACGGAAACCGCAGAGTAAAGCGTTCCGCATCCAATCCGCCCACAGTCCAAGGCACATCCTCTGTTGTGACGGACTCGATAAAGTTGGTCTGGGGGCGCTCTGCCAGATATTGTTTCAGCTCTT
>CALGTJ010000666.1 GCA_937901435.1 uncultured Rhodobacter sp.
GACGGTGCAGCCGAACAGTACAGTAAAACAAAAATCAAGCGGTAGAGGGTAGTTATGAGCGATATTCTGATTGTGGACGACGAGCGGGACATTCGGGAACTGATCTCGGACATTCTTGAGGACGAAGGATACGCGACCCGGCTTGCTGCCAATTCTGATGAATGCATGGCGGCGATCAACACGGAACCGCCGGCGCTGATGATTCTGGATATCTGGCTGAAGGACAGTCGGATGGACGGGATTGATATCCTCAAGTCGGTCAAGCGGGATAATCCGGGCGTGCCCATCGTGATCATCTCGGGACATGGCAACATCGAGATTGCAGTCGCGGCGATCAAGCAGGGGGCGTATGATTTCATCGAAAAGCCCTTTAACATCGACCAGTTGATGGTAGTGATCGGTCGCGCGATGGAAACCTCGCGCCTGCGCCGTGAGAACGTCGAATTGAAACGCCGTGACGATGTTTCAACAGAGATGGTCGGGGCAAGTTCGGCCTTCAAGGCCTTGAAATCCAATCTGGATAAGGTGACCAAGTCCAACGGTCGCGTGATGCTGACCGGGCCTGCGGGCAGCGGCAAAGAAGTCGCGGCGCGCTATGTACACGCCCATTCCAACCGCGCGCAGGCGCCCTTTGTGACCGTCAATTGCGCCTCGATCGAGCCGGACCAGATGGAAGAGGTGCTGTTCGGACGCGAGACGGCGGATCGCGGGGTCGAACCGGGGTTGCTGGAACAGGCGCATGGCGGTGTTCTGTATTTCGACGAGGTGGCCGATATGCCGCTGGGGACGCAATCCAAGATCCTGCGGGTTCTGGTGGAACAACAGTTCATGCGCGTCGGCGGGTCCGACAAAGTGCGCGTGGATATGCGGGTTTTGTCCAGTACGAACAAGGACTTGATGGAGGAAATTGAAGGGGGGCGTCTGCGCCAAGAGCTTTATCACCGTCTGAACGTTGTGCCGATCTCTGTGCCCTCGCTGGAAGAGCGGCGCGAGGATATTCCGATGCTGGCAGAGCATTTCATCGCCAATTTCAACAAGGTGCAGGGCCTGCCATTGCGCGTTCTGAGCGAAGAGGCGATTGCCCTGCTGCAAACGATGATCTGGCCGGGCAATGTGCGCCAGCTCAAGAATGTGATCGAGCGGGTGCTGATCCTCGGCGAGGGCAGCGGGCCGATCTCTGCCGGTGAATTGCCACAAGCGGATGACGTGCCACAGGAAGAGGGCCGGGTGGTTTTGTCGGGCAGCCTTGCAACGCTGCCGTTGCGCGGGGCGCGCGAGCTGTTCGAGCGGGAATACCTGCTGACCCAGATCAACCGCTTTGGCGGCAATATCAGCCGCACCGCCAGCTTTGTGGGGATGGAGCGCAGCGCGCTGCACCGCAAACTGAAAAGCCTTGGCGTGGTGACGTCGAACAAATCAGGCAGTCGGGTTGCGCATATCGATGACGACATGAAGGCGGGGTAAAACGATCTATACGGGGCGGGGCCAAATCGGGTCCAGTATGGGGCAAGTGCCTTGTGGGGTCAGTGCCTGTAGCCTCAGTGCTGCCCCAGAACCGTTGGCGATCAGTTCATTCGGTCGCGATCCCGGCGATCAAGGGCAAGGCAGGCCGGAGCAGACCGGCAGGCGTGCAGGTTGGAATAGGCTTTGCGCATGTCCGCCAGCCGCTTTTGGTGTTGATTGCGGGCCTTGGCACAGCGGTTGGTTTCTTGGCTGCAATCGGTCGCATTTGCCCGCAAAAACGCACTGCCACCGCGAAATTTCTGGCTGCAGATCTTGTATCCATCATCGTTGTTGCAACGTTTGAAGCAGGCGATCCGGCCGATTTCCGTTGGTTGATTGCATTGCGCCTCGCATTCGCATTCTGTGGACGCGCTGAATTGCATACAGTCCAGCAGCTGACTTTGGATGAAACGGATGCAGATTTTTCCGTAGTTGGCATCGTCGCAGGCGTCCGCAATCGCGCGGCTGGCAACGATCTCTGTGTCACTCGAACTTTGGAGAGCGATTGATAGGGCGCTGCAATCCTGCGCAATGGCGGGGCGCGCGGTGCCTGTCTGGACAGTCAGAGCAAGAAGGATAGCGATGCCGACGCTCCACCAGGATCGTGCGGCCCGAGGGGACAAAAGCGCGTTTCTGCGAGGGGCAGGCGTTTTGAGAACGTCACCGGTTTTAGGGGCGAACCACAGATGCATAGTCATGTTCGGGCCTCGTTTCATTGGTCTTGCGACGCGTGTGACGCCCGTTTGGGTCAGAGTGACGCGCGGTCGCCGTTTGCATTCAAAGAATGATGCGCCTCTAGCCAGAGGCTGTCCAGCGCGTCGATATTGTCGGTGTCAAAGCGGAACTGCTCTTTCCAATAGCGCCCCGAGGGCACCCGGTAGGCCAGTCGTTCTTCGACGGCCATAGGGGTGTGAATGGCTTTGGGATTTGCGATTTTCTGGACCGTTGTCGTCTCGAGGGTCTCAAGCGTGGCGCGCCGAAAGACCAACCGGCTGGGCCCGTCCGACAGGTTCACACAAGCACAGCCCGCGTAGGCGGCCAGCAGGGTCAGCCGGGCGGATTTGGCCTCTAGGTTGCGCAAGGAAATATCCTTGCGCAGGGGATCGGCGGTGCCTGTGCCATAGAAATGCGTGTTGCCGGTGGCGGGATAGACCATGTCGCAGCCATAGAACGCCATCACATCAGGACGCAACGCGGCCAGCGCCCAATAGGCGGCGGTAAAGGCCATCGTGCCCCCAGCATAGACAAACCCGCCATATTCGTTCTGGCTGGGCACATAGTCGGCAGAGGTTATGCGGGTTTGATGCGGGGCGATTTGGGGCGGATGACGTTGACGCGGAAAATCATCGGGATGGATGAAATAATCCCAATCCTTGCGGATCTGCCAGGCGTTGTTGATCGCGACGATCTTGGAAATCGCGCCGCGTGGCCAATCCCGACAGGCCATCGCCATAGGTGCACTGCCAAGGATCAGGACTATTTTTTTAGGAGAAGCGGGCTTGGTAATAGATGTGGGCATGTGCATATCCTCTGGTCGCCGCTAGTCAAATAGGGCGTTAGGATTTTTGACAAGGCGTCAGCGGTTGACGCTGAAGCATGTTGGCAGAAATTTACACCTGCGGTTCACGCCATAAATCCAAAGCTTTCCCGCAGCCTGTGCGCGCGCATCTCATTGACCCCGCGCGCCCCTTCTGCCATCCGTAGGGCCACGAATTCGCAGAAGGTATCGGCGATGAAGGTCATCATCTGCGGCGCGGGTCAGGTCGGCTGGCAAATTGCGCGCCATCTGTCGGGCGAAAAAAACGATGTGACGGTCGTGGACAACAACCCCGATCTGGTGCGCCGCGCCACTGATACGCTGGACGTGCAGGGGGTTGCGGGCTTTGCCAGTTACCCCGATGTGCTGGACCGGGCCGGGGCGCGCGATGCAGATATGATCATTGCCGCGACCCATTCGGACGAGGTCAATATGGTCACCTGTCAGGTGGCCCAGTCCGTTTTTGGCATCACCAAAAAGATCGCCCGCCTGCGCAGCCAGTCCTATCTGACGGCGATTTACTCCGATCTTTACCGGCGTGAACATATGCCCATCGACGTGGTCATCAGCCCGGAACGCGAGGTTGCGAATGCCGCGTTGCGCCGTCTGGCCTCGCCTGCGGCCTTTGACACCGAAAGCTTTCTGGGGGGCAAGGCAGAGCTGATGGGGTTGGTGCTGGACGAGGATTGCCCTGTGGTCAACACGCCGTTGCGCCAGCTCAGCGATCTGTTCTCGACCCTGCGCGCGGTCGTTGTCGGCGTGCGCCGCAAGGGGCGGTTGTTTGCGCCCAACGCAGGCGATCAGCTGTTTGTGGGCGACGAGATCTATGTGTTTGCCCATACCGAAGACACCAACCGCACGCTGGAAATTTTTGGCAAGACCATCGTCAAGCAAGAGCGCATTGTGATTATCGGCGGTGGGAATGTCGGTCTGGCTGTGGCCAAGGCACTGGAAACGCGCACAAAACGGGTGCGGGTCAAGGTGATCGAAAAGAACCGCACCGTGGCAGAGCGCGCCGCCGACACGCTGGAACGCACGATTGTCCTTTACGGGGACGGTCTGAACATGGATCTGCTGAACGAGGCCAATATCGACCGGGCCGATGCGGTTCTGGCGGTGACGGACGATGACAAGACCAACCTGCTGGCGGGGGTGCGCGCCAAGGCGGCGGGGGCAAAGATGGCGATTTGCCTGATCAACGACCCGACGCTGACCTCGCTGATGGGGCCGCTGGATATCGACGCTTATATCAGCCCGCGCACCACCACGGTCAGCTCTATCCTGCGCCATATCCGTCATGGACGGGTGCGCGGGGTCTATTCTATCGGGGATGCCGAGGCCGAGATCATCGAGGCGCAGGTGCTGTCGACCTCGCCGATTGCGGGCAAAACGGTGCGCGACATCGATTTTCCCGAAGGTGTGCTGGTCGGGGCGATCCTGAAGGACGGCAATGTGATCCGCCCCAACGGTCACACCAAGATTGAAGAAGGCGACGTGATCACCCTCTTTTCCATGGCGGCGGATGTGCCCGAGGTCGAGCGGCTGTTGCAGGTCTCGATCGACTTTTTCTGATGCTGAGCCGCATCCTGACCCTGCCGCTGATCGTGATCCTGATGGGATTTGGCGCGGCGGCCATGTTTGTGCCCGGCTTTTACGCGGTCACCCAGCGCGACTGGGATTCGGCGCGCGCCTATGTTTTTTCGGCGATCATCTTTTTGGCGCTGACCGCGATGATGGCGATTGCGACGGCCAATTACGCCCCCAAAGAGCGGGCGCGCAATTATCTGCTGGCGCTGTTGGGCACCTTTACCGTGCTGCCGATCATGCTGGCGGTGCCGCTGTATGAAAGCATCGGCAACACGGTTTTCATCAATGCCTATTTCGAAATGGTGTCGAGCCTGACCACCACCGGGGCCAGCGCCTTTGACGATCCGGGGCGGTTGAACAACGCGGATCATCTGTGGCGCGCCCTTGTCGGCTGGCTGGGTGGGCTCTTGATCTGGGTTACGGCGGTGGCGATCCTTGCCCCGCTCAGCCTGGGTGGCTTTGAGGTGCTGGGGCAGGTGGGGATCAGCGGAACGGGAAACGGCCTGAGCCAGATAACCCGGATTGCCGACCCCTCTGACCGGTTGCGCCGCTATGCCTCGACGCTGTTTCCGATCTACGCGGGACTAACGGTGACCCTGTGGATCTTGCTGTTGCTTGGCGGGGACACCCCGATTGTCGCCATCTGTCACGAG
>CALGTJ010000667.1 GCA_937901435.1 uncultured Rhodobacter sp.
AATCGTGCCGATGTTTACGTGCGGCTTGTTACGTTCAAACTTTGCCTTTGCCATGGGGTGGCTCCTTATTGTCTAGCGGTGCGTGCAGGCACGCACCCTACTGGGGTTGGTAGGGTGCGTGGTTTCCCACGCACCGCTGCTTATGCGTATTTTGCCTGAATCTCGTCGCTGATGTTCTGCGGCACGGGATCGTAGTGATCGAACTGCATCGAGAAGTTCGCACGACCGGAGCTCATCGAGCGCAAGTTGTTGATATAACCGAACATATTGGCCAATGGCACCATTGCCATGATCGCAACGGCGTTGCCGCGGCTTTCCTGGCCGGTCACCTGACCACGACGAGAGGTCAAGTCACCGATGATACCGCCAGTGTAATCCTCTGGCGTTGTCACCTCGACCTTCATGATCGGTTCCAGCAGCTTGGCACCTGCCATCCGCATGCCTTCGCGCATGCCCATGCGAGCCGCGATTTCGAAGGCGAGAACCGAAGAGTCCACGTCGTGGAACTTACCATCGACCAGCGCAACCTTGAAGTCGATCACAGGGAAACCCGCCAGCGGACCAGAGTCCATGACCGACTTGATCCCTTTTTCGACGCCGGGAATGTATTCCTTGGGCACCGCACCACCAACAATCTTGGACTCGAAGGAATAGCCTTCGCCCGGTTCAGTTGGGGTAATGATCAGCTTGACCTCGGCGTATTGACCGGATCCACCAGACTGCTTCTTGTGGGTATAGGTATGCTCGATCTGCTTTGACACCGTTTCACGATAGGCAACCTGAGGTGCGCCAATGTTGGCCTCGACCTTGAACTCGCGCTTGAGACGGTCCACCAGAATATCGAGGTGAAGTTCGCCCATGCCCTTCATGATGGTCTGACCGGATTCGATGTCCGTTTCCACGCGGAAGGATGGATCCTCGGCAGCCAGACGCGCAAGGCCCGCACCCATCTTCTCTTGGTCAGCCTTGGTTTTTGGCTCGACCGCGATCTCGATGACAGGCTCGGGAAAGTTCATCGTTTCCAGAACCACGGGATCCGCAACCGACGACAGTGTGTCACCAGTGGTGGTGTCTTTCAGGCCGGCCAGCGCGATGATGTCACCTGCGAATGCTTCGGTGATTTCCTCGCGGTTGATCGAGTGCATCATCATCATGCGACCGACGCGCTCTTTCTTGCCTTTGGTGGAGTTCAAGAGCGTGTCGCCCTTGTTCAGCACGCCGGAATAGATCCGGGTAAAGGTCAGCGAGCCCACGAAGGGGTCGTTCATGATTTTGAAGGCCAGACCAGAGAACGGCATCGTGTCGTCCGCACGACGTGGGATGTTGCGCGTTTCTGTCTCGTCACCGGGTTTGAAGCCCATGTAATCGACAACGTCCATCGGGCTTGGCAGATAGTCGATCACAGCGTTGAGCAGAGGCTGAACGCCTTTGTTCTTGAAGGCAGAACCACAGAGAACGGGGATAAACTTGATCGCCAGCGTGCCCTTGCGGATCAGACGGCGCAGGGTCTCGAGGTCGGGCTCTTCGCCCTCCAGATAGGCCTCCATCGCGTCGTCTTCCATTTCGACGGCGACTTCGATCATGTTGGCGCGCCATTCGTCGGCCAGCTCTTTCAGGCTGTCGCGAATTGGCTTTTTGATCCAGGACGCGCCCAGATCTTCACCTTCCCAGACCCATTCTTCCATGGTGACCAGGTCAATGATGCCTTCCAGCTCTGTCTCGGCCCCGATCGGGATCTGAACAGGACAAGGGATCGCACCAGTACGGTCTTTGATCATGCGCACGCAGTTAAAGAAATCTGCGCCGATCTTGTCCATTTTGTTCACGAACACGATCCGCGGCACCTTATACCGGTCGGCCTGACGCCAAACGGTTTCGGTCTGAGGCTCGACACCGGCGTTGGCGTCCAGAACCGCAATCGCGCCGTCCAGAACCGCCAGCGAACGCTCAACTTCGATGGTGAAGTCGACGTGGCCGGGGGTGTCGATGATGTTCATTCGGTGCTTGGCCGTGTCCGGCTTGGTGCCGTCCTCGGTGCGCTCCCAGAAGGTGGTTGTCGCAGCGGACGTGATCGTGATGCCACGCTCTTGCTCTTGCTCCATCCAGTCCATGGTCGCCGCGCCATCATGCACTTCGCCGATGTTGTGGGATTTACCAGTATAGAACAGGATCCGCTCGGAGCAGGTAGTCTTACCTGCGTCGATATGTGCCATGATACCAAAGTTGCGGTACCGGTCGAGGGGATAGTCGCGTGCCATGATGCTCGGTCCTCTGAGGATCGTCAGAAATGAAGGGTGCTGTTACCAGCGATAGTGGCTGAACGCTTTGTTGGCGTCGGCCATTTTATGAGTGTCTTCGCGCTTTTTCACGGCTGTGCCACGGCCATTGACCGCATCGACCAGCTCGCCTGCAAGGCGCTCTTCCATGGTGTTCTCGTTGCGCTTGCGCGCCGCGATGATCAGCCAACGGATTGCCAAAGCTTCGCGACGCTCGGGGCGCACTTCGACGGGAACCTGATAGGTGGCACCACCAACACGACGCGAGCGAACCTCGACCGACGGCTTGATGTTGTCCAGGCTCTCGTGGAACACTTCCAGAGGCGACTTCTTCAGCTTTTCCTCAACCCGGTCAAAAGCGTTGTAAACAATGCTTTCCGCGACGGATTTTTTGCCGTCGATCATCAGGTTGTTCATGAATTTTGTCAGAACCTTATCGCCAAACTTGGCGTCAGGCAGAACTTCGCGTTTTTCAGCGGCGTGACGGCGGGACATGGGATCTTCCTCTTACTTCGGACGCTTCGCGCCGTACTTCGAACGACGCTGCTTACGGTCTTTGACGCCCTGAGTATCCAGAACACCGCGCAGAATGTGATAACGCACGCCGGGAAGGTCTTTTACACGGCCGCCACGGATCAGAACCACAGAGTGTTCCTGAAGGTTGTGACTTTCACCCGGAATGTAGCTGATGACCTCGAAACCGTTGGTCAGGCGCACCTTGGCGACTTTCCGCATAGCAGAGTTCGGCTTTTTCGGTGTGGTAGTGTAAACACGTGTGCATACGCCGCGTTTTTGCGGGCAGCTTTCCAGGTGCAGTGACTTGGAGCGTTTAATTTTCGGCTGTCGCGGCTTGCGGATCAGCTGTTGGATCGTTGGCATTCCGGTTTCTTTCCCCGTGTTGCAACACATAATGTCTGGGGCGCGCGCCCCGGTTTCGTTTGGCCTGCTCTGCGCGTCCGCAGAACCCTAGGTGCGCACCTATGGTGCGACACGAAAAACCGCACCCGTTCCCAAACTGCGGAAACGACGCGGTGGAATTCCAGAGGATCAAGGCTGTGAGACCCGGATCATGACCACTTAAATTCTGAATCAGGCGGAAACCAATCCACCCGAGTGCGCGTGCTATATGGCGAGTCTCAACCAGTGTCAACAGTACCGGCCGTCAGGTTTTGACGACTCGCCGCTTTGGCGAGGCTTCGCTCACGGGAAAAGGTGTAAACGCCGGTCATTACAATGATCGCGCTGCCGATCAGGGTCAGGATGCTGGGCCATTCGCCAAAAACGACAAAGCCGAGAATCAACGCCCAAAGCAGGGCAGTATAGCGAAACGGTGCGATCACGGCGATCTCGCCCACCCGCATCGCGGACACACTGAACACATAACCGCCGATGATCAGAACCGAGGCCCCGCACAACAGCAATGCGGTATGGGCCGAGACAGGTTGCCATGTGATCGTCGTGGACGCGATCCCGAAAACCACGGTGACGGCGACGGCGTTGATCAGCGCCACTGTGAGCGTTTCAACCTTGCGCGACAGGCGGCGCGACAACAGATCCCGCGCGGTGACAAGGACCACGGCGGTCAGCGCATAGAGCGAATAGGCGTTAAACCCGTCGAAGCCGGGGCGCACGATCATCAACACGCCGGCAAAGCCGATGAGGATCGCAGCCATGCGTCGCCAGCCCACCGCCTCGCCCAGAAACACCGCACCGGCGAGCGTGATCGACAGGGGCAGAGCCTGCAGGATCGCGGTCGCGTTGGCAAAGGGCATGTTATAGAGCGCCGAGATAAAGAAATAGGCCGACCCCACCTCTGTCAGCGTCCGCAAGGCGACCAGCAATCTGTCACGCGGGCTCATGCGCAGGTTCAGCTTGCCCAGCCCCCATGCCAGCCCCAGCATCAAAGCGGTCGTCAAGAGGCCACGCAGAAAGATCGACTGAGCCAAGGGCAACGACGTGCTTAGGGCCTTCATGCAGGCATCGTTCAAGGTGAACGCCGCCATGCTGCCGATCATCAGCAGGGTTCCGCGCGTGTTATCTGTGAGGGTGACCATGTTTCGCCCGTATCAGTCAGCGCGCACCAGAGCCAGCGGATTTCTCACTTGGCGGTTGCCAGTATTGACCGCGTGAAAGCGGCAAGGTTGATCTGAAACCGTTTCTTTAGCAGCTTATGGGCCTCGTCATCACTCATCGCAAAGCCGGGACCGTCGATGGAAAAGCTGCTGTCATTGCTGCCGTGCACACCGCGCACGAACATCACCTCGTCGACCAGCGTGATCGTGGTCATCTGGGTCCACAGCTTGTGGTGTTCATAGTCCAGGATATGCTTGTCGTGGCCCGGTTCCATCACCACCGCCAAACCGCGCGTCCAATAGCGGGTAAGGCGCGGCAGGGTTGTAACCCCTGCCCTGTCCGGATCGACACACAGCAAAATTCCCTTGCCATAGTCAATCGCCAAGGGACCACCTGAACGCACAAACCCCTTGGCCCGGCGCGCGTCCCGGCGCAGGCGATGGACGAAATCCACAGCCACCGCATCATCGTCATCAAGGCGGAACTCGGCGACCGCAACCGCATCAGCGTCGATATGGGCAGCCATGGCCTCAGCACAAATCTTGCGGTGATGCAGCGGTGGGGCAAATTCGGCGCAAAGCTGTGGGACAGCCGCTATATGGGCCAGCATCCGGGTGCGGTATGGCTCTGGAAAATCCTCACCCATCAGGATGATCAGTTTGAACTGCGGATCTTTTTGTCTGGCGATGCCGGGCAGCAGGACCTGTTCGAACCAGATAAACCGGGTTTCCAGCCGTGCGGGATCGTACAGCATCGCGCGCCGCTCTTGGATGCTGTCATGAGTGATCTGAAACGCGCCCTCTGACGGCACAGAGAACCGGCACAGGCCAAGAACCTGAATATCAAGGGCGGTGCTGCTGGGGCGTGCGGGCATGGGTTTTAACCCGGATTATTCACCACGGTCGGTTGGCGGCTGCGGTATGAGAGTGATC
>CALGTJ010000668.1 GCA_937901435.1 uncultured Rhodobacter sp.
GAGTTTCCTCAGCCACATGTTGCTGCGCAAATGGCACGAGAGTGCGCTAAAGAGTGAGAATTGATGGACTTTCGCAGACTTCCCCGCATCGCAACAACGCTGGCCAATGTCACCGTTCCCGGCTGCTTTCTGGGACGCACAGAGGATCTGGTCGTCACCGATCTGCACATTGATGGCGACCGGATCAGCGCGGTTGAGGGCACGCAGATCGACATGGGCGGCGCGATGGTGATGCCCGCCTTTGTCGACATGCACACCCATCTGGACAAGGGCCACATCTGGCCGCGCGCCGCCAACCCCGATGGCAGTTTCGCGGGCGCGCTTGGTACGGTGCGCGCCGACAGCAGCGCCAACTGGACCGCAAAGGACGTGGAGCGGCGCATGGATTTCTCGCTGCGCTGCGCCTATGCCCATGGCACCCGCGCGATCCGAACCCATATCGACAGTCTCGCGCCGCAAGACGAGATCTCGTGGCCCGTGTTCCAAGAGCTTCGCGACGCCTGGGCCGGGCGGATCGAGCTGCAGGGGTCCAGCCTGATCGGTGTCGACAAGATGGACCCGGACGGCGGCTATCGCGACACCGCGCGCCGTGTGGCCGCCTCTGGCGGTGTTCTGGGCGTTGTGACCTACCTGATCGAGGATCTGAAACACCGGGTCGAGGGGTTCTTTCGCCTTGCCATGGAATTCGGGCTAGAGGTGGATTTTCACGCGGACGAGACCATGGATCCAACCTCTGAAACCCTGCGCTGTATTGCCGAGACAGTGCTGGAGATGGGGTTCGAGCGGCCCGTGACGGTCGGGCATCTCTGCTCGCTGTCCACACAGGACGAGGCGCGCGCGCTGGATACGATTGATATCGTGGCCAAGGCGGGGCTGAACGTCGTTTCGCTGCCCATGTGCAACCTCTATCTGCAAGACCGCCAGCGGGGCCGCACGCCGCGCGGGCGCGGAATCACGCTGGTCCACGAGATGAAGGCGCGCGGGATCAACCTGTCTTTCGCCAGCGATAACACCCGCGATCCGTTTTACGCCTACGGTGATCTGGACATGTTAGAGGTGATGCGAGAGGCGACCCGCATCGGGCATCTTGACCACTCTGACGCCGACTGGCCGCTGGCCTTTTCCACCAACCCGGCGCGCGCCTGTGGTTTTGACGCGCCCAGCCTTGCGCCCGGTGCATCCGCCGATCTGGTGATTTTCAATGCGCGCAACTGGCAGGAACTCTACGCACGGCCCCAATCTGATCGCATCGTGCTGCGCGAGGGCGAGCAGATTGACCGGACTCTGCCGCAGTATTCCGAACTCGATGACCTTATGAGGACCACATGACCCCCAGTGTTGCCGCCGCCAAAGCGGCCCTTGCCCATCTTGATATCGAGCAGAACGAGGCCGCGATAAAGGCCAAGAGCCGCGATTTCTTTTGGTACTCGCCAGTGCTGAAACCGCGTCTGGATCATGTGGTTGCCGACTTTGTCGTCTCGCCCCGGAATGAGGCCGAGGTGATCGAAATCCTCAGGGTCTGCTATGCCCACGATGTGCCTGTCACCACGCGCGGGGCGGGCACCGGGAACTATGGGCAGGCGATGCCTTTGGCGGGGGGATGCGTGATGCACCTGCGCCATATGGCGGCGGTCAAGGAAATCCATCTGGGACGGGTGATCGTCGAGCCGGGCTGTCTGTTGAAAGACCTCGATGCCGCGACCAAGGCGCATTCCGGTCAGGAAATCCGCATGTTTTCCTCGACTTGGGCCACGGCCACGATTGGCGGGTTCATTGCTGGCGGCTCTGGCGGCGTCGGGTCCTGTACATGGGGGTCCTTGCGTGATCTGGGCAATATCATCCGCCTGCGCTTCGTCACGATGGAAGAAGAGCCGCGCGTTCTGGAGTTTCGCGGCGAAGAACTGGCCCGCGTCAGCCATGCCTATGGCACCAACGGCATTATCACCGAGATCGAGATCCCGCTGGCCCCCGCCTATGACTGGGTCGAGGTGTTCGTGGGCTTTGATGATTTCATGGAGGCCGCGCAATTTGCCAATGATCTGGGCAATCTGGACGGCGTTCTGATCAAACTGGCCACTGTGTTCGAGGCCCCCATCGCCAAGGATTATTTTCAGCGCGTCGCACCTTATGTGGACAGCGACACAAACCTTGTCGGGCTGATGGTGGCACCCCATTCGATGGATGGGTTCCAGACCTTTATGGGGCGCACTCCGGCCGCCAAGATGATCTATCGCTCTGACGACAACGACTGGCCGCGCGGGCCGGGGTCGGTGTTTGAATATGGCTGGAACCATACGACCTTGCGCGCGCTGAAGGTCGACCCAAGCATCACCTATCTGCAAGTGCGCTATGGTTTTCCCGAACATATGGAACTGGTCGCCAAGATGCGCGATGCGCTGTCGCCCGAGGTCTTGCAACATCTTGAGGTGCTCAAAGGCGACGGCAAGATCATGTTTGCGGGGCTGTCGCTGGTGAAATTCACGACTGAGGAACGGCTGGACGAGATCGTGAAGATGCACGAGGACGCAGGCGCGCTGATCTTTAACCCGCACCGCTATACGCTGGAGGAAGGCGGGCGGCAGTCGGTTGATGATCGCCAGTTGACCTTCAAGAAAGAGGCCGATCCCAAAGGCCTGCTGAACCCCGGCAAGATGATCGCATGGGATGATCCGGACTTTGCCTATGACCAGATGTACGCCTACACCAAGATACAGGCGGCAGAGTAACCATGCCCCGCGCCTTGGTTCTGTTTGCTCACCCGTGCCCGGAAAGCTTCTCTGCCGCGCTGCATTCGACGGTTGTCGAAACGCTGCGCCGCAAAGGGTGGGAGGTGGATGACTGTGATCTGAATGCCGAAGGCTTTTCGCCGGTCCTGACAGAGGCAGACCGACGCGCTTATCATGACGAGCCGGACAATATCTCGCCCGTTCAAGGGTATGTGGAGCGCCTGCGCGCGGCGGATGCGATGGTGATGGTGTTTCCGGTGTGGAACTTTGGCTATCCGGCGATCCTCAAGGGGTTTCTGGATCGGGTGTTCCTGCCTGGCGTCTCGTTCAAGCTGGTAGAGGGCAAGGTCAAGCCGAACCTGACCCATATCCGCAAACTCGCCGCTGTCACCACATATGGCGGCACAAGGATGCGGGCCTTTATGGCGGGGGATCCGCCGCGCAAATGCGTAACGCGTGCGGTCTGGCACGTCTGCCGCCCGGACAAGATGCGCTATCTTGCGCTATACGATATGAACCGGGCGGATGACGCCAAACGCGCAGGTTTTCTGTCGCGGGTCGCGGATGAGATGAAGGCGTTCTGATGCGCGCACTTGTGGTCTATTGCCATCCGGTCGCGGGCAGCTTCAATGCCGCTGTGCGCGATGTGGTGACAGAGGGGCTGCATCAGGCGGGCGTGGAGTTTCGACTGTGTGACCTGTACCCGCGCGGCTTTCAACCGGCGCTGACAGAGGCGGAATTGACCGGATACCTGGACGAGCCACAGAACCGCGCGCCTGTGCAACAGGACGTCGAGGATCTGCTGTGGTGTGACACGCTGATCTTTGTTTATCCGACGTGGTGGTATGGCCTGCCTGCGATGCTCAAGGGCTGGCTGGACCGCGTGATGGTGCAGGGGGTTGCGTTCCTGATGCCCGATGGCGCGAACAAGGATATCCGGCGCGGGCTGACCCATATCACGCGGCTGGGCGTGTTCACCACATGCGGCGCAAGCTGGATTTTGACGCAACTGATGGGCGCGCCCGGCAAACGGACGCTGACACGCGGGCTGCGCTCTATTCTGGCGGCGCGCTGCAGGACGGTTTTCATGGCCCATTACCTGATGGATTCCTCGACCCCCGCCAGCCGCAGCGCGCATCTGGAACGGGTGCGCGCCAAACTGGCAAGGTTTATCGGATGACAGTAATCAAGGAGACCGCCAAATGAGTGGCTATCGCAACTGGGCCGATCTGCGCGCCCCTGATTTCATCGATTGCGATCCGATGACGACCATTGCGGTCCTGCCGACCGCGGCGATTGAACAGCATGGCCCGCATTTGCCGGTGGGCACGGACACATTGATCGCCAAGGGGATGCTGGCAGAGCTGGAGCGCACCTGTCCGGCGGATCTGGACGTGCGGGTGCTGCCCATTCAGGCGGTGGGCAAGTCGAACGAGCATCTTTGGGCCAAGGGTACGCTGACGCTGAGTGCCGCCACTGCGCTCGCCGCATGGACAGAGATAGGTCTGTCCGTGGCGCGCGCGGGCATTCGCAAGCTGGTCATCGTGAACTCGCACGGCGGCAACCTTGATCTGGTGTCGATCCTGTCGCGCGAACTGCGGGTGCAGGCGGATATGCTGGCGGTGAAATGCCAATGGGGCGCCTTTGGGCAGCCCGAGGGCATGTATACAGATCACGAATGCGCCTATGGCATCCATGGCGGCGATGTCGAGACCTCTCTGATGCTGGCGTTTCAGCCGGAAACTTTTGATATGAGCGCCGCGCAAAACTTTCGCTCTTCTGCCGAAACATCGGCAATTTCGCCGATCGGGCCGATTTCTTATGGCTGGATCGCCAAGGATCTGAACGCGGATGGCACTGTTGGCGATGCCAGTCTTGCAACGGTTCAAAAGGGCCGCGCGACCTGTGAACATCAGGTCAGGGGCTTTGTCGATCTGCTCTATAAGGTGCAGGCGACAGCGTTGTTCTGAACTGGATCTCTAGGGGCAGCCCTGCGCCGTCGGTGAGTTCAGACGTGAGGTGCAACATCGCCAGCGGATTTGATATCCGCTTGTTGTCACACAAGAAAGCGATGTTGCCATGCCAGGATATCCTCACCTCACCCGATCTGAAAGAGATCAGATTGCCGACTTGAAAGCCCAAGGGCTTGGCCCCACCGCGATT
>CALGTJ010000669.1 GCA_937901435.1 uncultured Rhodobacter sp.
GGATAGACCGGGGCACATAGTCCATGGAGACCCACGCATGAAGGTACTCGTACCCGTCAAGCGCGTGATCGACTATAACGTGAAAGTCCGCGTCAAGGCGGATGGCACCGGTGTCGATCTGGCGAATGTAAAGATGTCGATGAACCCCTTTGACGAGATTGCCGTCGAAGAGGCGATCCGCCTGCGCGAGGCCGGAAAGGCCACAGAGATCATCGCGGTCTCCATCGGCGTCAAGCAGAACCAGGAAACCCTGCGCACGGCCTTGGCCATGGGCGCGGACCGTGCCATTCTGGTTATTGCCACCGACGATGTGCACACCGATATCGAACCGCTGGCCGTTGCCAAGATCCTCAAGGGGATCGTGGACGAGGAACAGCCCGGTCTGGTCCTGTGTGGCAAGCAGGAGACGGCATACGATATGAACGCCACGGGCCAGATGCTGGCCGCGCTGCTGGGCTGGTCGCAGGCGACCTTTGCCTCTGATGTGGATATCGACGGCGAGCACGCTGTTGTCACCCGCGAGGTAGACGGCGGGTTGCAGACCATCAAAGTCAAGATGCCAACCGTTGCGACCGTCGATCTGCGTCTGAACGAGCCGCGCTATGCGTCGCTGCCCAACATCATGAAGGCCAAGAAAAAGCCTTTGGATGAAAAGACACCCGCCGACTACGGCGTCGATGTCACGGCGCGTCTGAGCGTGGTGAAAACCACAGAGCCCGACACGCGCAAGGCTGGGATCATCGTGGGATCGGTCGACGAGCTGGTCGCGAAACTTAAAGAAGTGGGGGCTGTGTGATGGCTGTTCTTTTGCTTGCCGAAATCACTGGTGGTGCATTGGCCACCGATGCGGTCGCAAAGACCCTGACCGCTGTCACGCCTCTGGGTGAGATCCATGTGCTTGTGGCTGGACAGGATGGCGATGCCGCCGCTGCCGAGGCCGCAACGCTGGCTGGTGTGTCCAAGGTGCTCTTTGCCGCGGATCACGGCTATTGCCACGCTATGGCCGAACCTGTCGCGGATCTGATCGTCAGCCTTGCGGGCAACTATGATCACATCGTCGCGCCCGGTACATCCGACGCCAAGAACGTGATGCCCCGCGTTGCCGCCTTGCTGGACGTGATGATGATTTCCGAGGTGACGGCTGTGATCGACGCCGACACATTCGAGCGTCCGATCTACGCTGGAAACGCCATTCAGACGGTGAAATCCACTGATGGCAAAAAGGTCATGACCATCCGCACCGCTGGCTTTGACGCTGCCGGTGCTGGCAATTCCGCCCCGGTCGAGGCGCTTGGCACTGCGGCAAATCTGGGTCTGTCCGAATGGGTCGAGGATAAGGTCGCCGCCAGTGACCGTCCCGAACTGACCAGCGCCGGGATCGTTGTGTCCGGCGGGCGTGGCGTCGGGTCAGAGGATGACTTTGCCCTGATCGAAGGTCTTGCGGACAAGCTGGGCGCCGCTGTCGGTGCCTCGCGCGCCGCTGTGGATTCTGGCTATGCGCCGAACGACTGGCAAGTGGGTCAGACCGGCAAGGTGGTTGCGCCCGATCTTTATGTGGCTGTCGGTATTTCCGGTGCGATCCAGCATCTCGCAGGCATGAAGGACAGCAAAGTCATCGTTGCCATCAACAAAGACGAAGAGGCCCCGATCTTTCAGGTGGCCGATTTCGGGCTGGTTGCGGACCTGTTCAACGCTGTGCCGGAATTGACCAGCAAGCTGTAAACGCCGTCGCGTCACAGACACCGAAAGGCCCGCCATTGCAGCGGGCCTTTCGCGTTATAGCACGGCCTTCTTAATCACCTCTGACAGGGCATCCGCCACACGACGATGCACCACAGGGCCCAGCATTTCTTCGGCAGCGGGTTCCTCCAGATCACTGAACACCATTTCATCCCGCCCCTGCATGATTTCATCCTGCGTCGCCACGATTTCGACCACCGAGGTCGTCACACTGGACAAAGCCGTGATCATCGCCCGATCAATGAACATTGGTTCGTCGTTCAAATCACTTCTCAACGTGGGATCGCCCGGAGCGTGATCCGACAGCCAAAGCAGTATCACTTTGCCGCCAATTCGGTCGATCAACCCTTGCATCCGACCGACCCAAGCCTGTTTCAACTCTTGTTCAACAATCTCAAATTTCTCTGGAGACAGGTTGGACAGCGACGTCATCAGGTGCCGTGTGAAATTGAAATCCGTGAAATCAACATCGCCGTAAATCGCCTTTAGCTGTGATGATGCGTGCAAAAACCGGTCGTTGCGTCGGGGATGCACCGCATAATAGCGATTCGACATGTTTTGCGCACCCATCGTCTGAATGACCGTCAACTTGGCCTCTTTACAAATATCAAGCAGCATCCGATCCGTCGAATATGCGTCAATCCCCACATTGACACACCCCAGATTGATGGATTTCAGCCCGGTTTCATGTTCTACCAACGTGGAAAACGGCATTTCCACAAACCGCCCATATGTTTCCGCCCCGCCAAGATAGGCGGCGTAATCACCGACCGGACGGCGTTTGGGACCTCGAAACAGCAGTTTCGACTTGCCGTAACGACATGGAAAATAGTCCAGCGTACTTTGAATCAGATTCTCGAAGGCCATTTATGCCTACCCCACTTTTATCTTCACCCGTCGCTAGGATTCGCAGGCAGAGCTTTCCAAAAAGCTAAAGCAAGACTTTATAAAGAATTGGATCCTTTCCTGGCAAAGAGGGCCTTGCACCTGTGCTGCGCCGCCGCATACTGTCCGCCTTATAAGAAAAGGGGTCAGCTATGGACATTTCGACAGTGGGCGTGGTTGGCGCAGGCCAGATGGGCAATGGGATTGCGCATGTGATGGCCTTGGCCGGGTACGATGTTCTTATGACGGATATCAGCGCGGAGGCCCTGCAATCTGCCGTCAATTTGATTGACCGCAATCTGGAACGGCAAGTCTCGCGCGAAAAGATCACTCAGATCGATAAAGACGCAGCCATGGCGCGGATTCGCACGACGCAAACGCTGACCGATCTGGGCAAGACTGATCTGGTGATTGAGGCCGCGACAGAACGCGAAACGGTCAAACAGGCGATTTTCGAAGACCTCGTGCCGCATCTTTTGCCGCATACGATCCTGACCTCGAACACTTCATCGATTTCGATCACGCGGCTGGCCTCGCGCACGGACCGACCCGAAAAATTCATGGGCTTTCACTTTATGAATCCTGTGCCCGTGATGCAGCTGGTCGAATTGATCCGCGGCATTGCGACGGACGAACCAACCTATGCCGCCTGTCTTGCCGTGGTGAACAAGCTTGGCAAAACCGCCGCCATGTCAGAAGATTTTCCCGCCTTTATCGTCAACCGCATCCTGATGCCGATGATCAACGAGGCGGTCTATACGCTGTACGAAGGCGTTGGAAACGTCGCCTCTATCGACTCTGCGATGAAGCTGGGTACGAATCATCCGATGGGACCGCTGGAACTGGCCGATTTCATCGGTCTGGACACCTGCCTTGCCATAATGAATGTGCTGCATGACGGATTGGCCGATACGAAATACCGCCCCTGCCCGCTGCTGACCAAGTATGTCGAAGCTGGGTGGCTGGGACGCAAGACAGACCGCGGCTTTTACGATTATCGTGGAGAGGTCCCCGTTCCGACCCGCTAAAACTTGTCAGGATCGTCTTTCAAAGACAGGGTATGCTGGCGCAGCCACGTCATGAATTCGCGCGGGTCCTCGATGCGAGCAGCGATCTCTTCGGGGGGGATGGGATTGCCGACCACGGGCGATTGTGGCTTGCGACAGGCTGCAACGATCTCGTGCAGCAAAAGCCCCTGACGCAACGTCGCAGAGATCCGGTTGGCAATCTGATACCACCGGGAATTGGACCCGGGGAAAAATAGCGGAACAACCTGTGCCCCTGACCTGCGGATCATTTTGGCGGTAAAGACGTTCCACTCTTGCTCTATAGCCGGACCGAACATGGTCTCTGACGAGGCAACGACTCCAGAGGGGAACAGGGCAATTGCCCCACCGTCTTCCAAAGTCTTCATTGTGGCCGCACGCATCTCGATCCCTTTGCGCTGGGAATCCTCCTCGTGTGGGAACGGCACAGAGATCATAAAACTGGCCGCAACGTCGTCGATATGGGTCAGGATTCCGCGCGTCAAAATCTTGAAGTCCGCACGAACATTGACGATCAGTTCCGCAATCACCATCCCGTCCACCAATCCATGTGGATGGTTGGCCACAAAAATCACAGGACCAGTCTTGGGGATACGAGCGATCTGTTCTGGTGGGGTCAGAATATCGACGCCCATAACCTCTAGCGCTTGCCGCCACATGGTTGTCCGGGTCTTGGGGCGGTTCTTGAATTCACGCAGCATCAGGATAATCCGGATCTTGCCCGTCATCCATTCTAATGCCCGGATTATATTCGCTTTCCAGACGTTTTCAAAAGTGTTCGCATAGGTCAGGGCACGGCGGTCATAGCTCTTTTGCCCGGACTCAAGAGACAGGTTCTCTGATGCAGACTCCGCAGATTCGTCGGCATTCTGCCGCCGCTGAACCATCGCGGGACGCTGTTGCGCGCTGCTGTCGACCAATGCTCACCGCCTCCCTAAGGGGTTGTGCTGCTACATTTCTTCGCCGAAGCGATCCGCAACCAAAGCCTCCAGCGCATCTGCAAGTCGCTCTGCGTCCGGGCCTTCGGTTCGCACCTCAATAGAGGTTCCTTTCGAAGCTGCCAACATCAAAAGGCCCATGATACTATCGCCAGAGGCGTCAAGCCCATCGCGCGCGACAGTTGCCGTGGCATCATGCGCCTCGACCACTTCGACCAGCTTGGCCGACGCGCGTGCATGCAGCCCTTTTTCATTTACGATCTTCAGCACACGCAAGGTTGATGCCGTCATTTTCCATCCTTCAATCGACCGCACCGTCACTGCTATCGATATATTTGCGGCCTGCATTTAGCGCGAAACTGACGGCGTCCTTCACATCAAGATGGCGCGATTTTGTCAGTTTGACCAGCATTGGCAAATTTGCGCCATACAGGATCTTGCGATTCGATGGCGCGCAGGCCCGCAGGCTTAGATTGCTGGGCGAACCACCAAACATATCGGTAACCACGACAACGCCGTCACCAGTGTCGACACTATCGGCAGCCGCGCAGATTTCGGACTGTTTGGACGCACGGTCATGGTCGGGCTCGATCGAAATCGCCCGCATCCCGTTCTGCGCCCCGACCACATGCTCTACTGCGGCCAGATATTCCCGCGCAAGGCCGCCGTGGGCCACGATTACAATGCCGATCACGCGATCACCCCACCGCATCCGGCGGCACGGATCGGGCGCGCCGCTCTAATTCTCTGTGGCGTTTAGAAACCTGCCAACCCGCCATTGCAAGCGTATTCGCCAGCTTTTCCGTCAGGGCAACAGACCTGTGTTGCCCTCCTGTACAGCCAAAACCGATGGTCAGATGAGTCTTTCCTTCGTCCCGATAGGCAGGTAGCAACAGCTCCGTCAATTTTGCGACACCGTCAAAGAACGGCTGACAACGAGGGTCCTGTGCGATGTAGTCCATCACTCGCGAATCGCGCCCGTCGAGTGGGCGCAACTCTGCCTCCCAATGGGGGTTGCGCAAAAACCGGCAATCAAACACCGTATCGACGCCACGCGGCACCCCGCGTTTGTAGGAAAACGACTGCACAGAGACCGCAAGTCGGCCCGTCGTGTCTTTCTCGAACCAGTTTTGCAATTCAGCCTTCAGATCGTGGGGGGACAGATCGGACGTGTCGATCAGCACTGTCGCCTGCGCCCGCACAGGGGCCAGCAAATCAAACTCGCGCGCGATGCCAGTTTCCGGGGCTTCAGAGGGGGCCATCGGATGACGGCGCCTGGTTTCCGAATACCGACGCAAAAGGATTTCTGCATTGCAATCCAGATAGAGCACATCCGCATCGACATTCGGATTGTCGACCAACCGACGCATCAGATCCAGCAACCCATTGACGGTAAAGTCCCGGTTGCGCACATCCAGCCCAAGCGCCATCGGTCGTGTCAGGGCAGGGCCTTCCAGCAACCGGGGGATAAGGCTCAGCGGCATATTGTCGATAGCCTCAAAACCGAGGTCTTCCAAAACATTGACCGCTGTGGATCGCCCAGCCCCAGACGGGCCCGTGACCAGCACAACGCGCGCGATATCTTCGGCAGGAAGAGGAAAGTCAGACATCAGACGGCACCTTTCCCTTCTTTAGATATTGCAAAATCGCGGCCGGGAAAGCCTCTGTTTCTGCTTTGTGAAACAACGGAATCGACCGTGAGTGGACTTGTAGCTGACGATCAGGCGGCAGACGTTCTGTTTCTATATGGTCAAGGTCCACCACCATGACAAGACGCGCCTCTTTCAATGGATCTGCGTCCAAAAGACCAAAATATCGCGCTTCGATCATCCCTAGGATTGGCGCGGCACACCGGACCCAAGGCCCATCGTCTTTTTCGCGGATCAAGACCTGATCATCAGCCACCAACCTCGCCCCATATGCCATCAATTGAAGCGCAAGACTGGATTTCCCGCTGCCGGACCTACCTTTGATAAGGACAGCGCGGGTGTCATATGCGACGCAACTGGCGTGAAGCCGCATCCCGCTACCTGAAACAGTCGTTGCCTGATCGATGACCGTGCAAGCGATACCTATGCGTCATACCGGCAGACCCACGACAAACCGCGCGCCAAGTGGATCAGAGGTGACATCCGCGTCGGTTGGGCGAATATTCTCTGCCCAGATAACACCAGAGTGCGCCTCGACAATCTGCTTGGAAATCGACAGGCCAAGGCCAGAATTATTGCCAAACTGACCCTCGGGTCGTTGCGAGTAAAAGCGACTGAATATCTTGCTCAGCGCCTCTTCTGGAATGCCCGGACCAGTATCTTCGACAACGACCAGAACGCGGTTGTCACGGCGGCGCGCCCAGACCCGGATCGCATCACCCTCGTCACAGAAAGAGGTGGCGTTCGAAATAAGGTTGACAAAGACCTGCGCAAGGCGCCCCTCAAGACCGTGCACCATAATAGGTTCGGCAGGGAGGTCCGCAATAAATTCAACCCCCTTTTCCTGTGCTTCATTGCCCAGAAATTCGGTCAGGTTGCGTAGCATGGTCAGCAGATCGAACTGTTCTTCTTCTTCTTTAACCAGTTCGCTATCCAATCGCGAGGCGTTAGAGATATCGCTAACAAGCCGATCCAGACGCCGCACATCATGTTCAATCACCTCAAGCAACCGCTCGCGTTGATCGTCCCGTTTCGCGACGCGCATCGTACCAATCGCGGACCTGAGAGAGGCCAGCGGGTTTTTGATTTCGTGGGCCACGTCGGCGGCAAATTGTTCGTTGCTGTCCATCCTCTCGTAAAGCGCGCTGACCATTCCACGCAGCGCGCCTGAGAGACGGCCAATTTCATCCGGCCGACCGCTTAGATCCGGGATGCGGACACGGGCCGGGCTTTTCTTGCGTGACTTGCTGTTCCCGCCAAACTCTGCGGCGGCGGCAAGATCGCTAAGCGGGTTGGCAATGGTGGACGCCAGAATAAGACTAAGCCCGATCGACACCAGAATTGCGATGACGAACATCTGCAAAACCTGTTCGCGTTCGCTGCGCACAAGGTCGTCGATTTCGCCAGCCGGGCTGGACAGGGCGATGACACCAACAGCTTTGCTGCCTTGCATGATCGGCGCCGCGACAGAAAAGACAGACCCTTTTGCCGTCTGAATGCCACCAAGCACCTGTGTCTCGCCCTGCATGGAGGCGGGCAAGAGAACACTGATTTCCTTTTCCATGTCCACCGCAGCGGCAGGTTCAGGCTTGCTGGTGAAAATACGCGCCAAGGTTTCCCACAGCGTGTTCAGCATATCGGTCAGAATCGTATTTCGACCGCCCGGCTCCATATCTGGAATGGCATCAAGTGCAACGCGCGACTGACCCACGGTGCGGGCCACAAGCAGACCTGATTCATCAAAGACGAAAACCTCGACCCCAAGCGACAGATTGAGACCCGCGAGGGTCGATACCACGTCAATACCGTCGCCCGTGACAAAGTTTACCGGCGCCGTCGCAGGCAACTGCGCCTCGAACACATCGGCGACCAGATGCGCCTCTGCGATCAACCCAGCCTCGCGTTGTACCACAAGATTATCGCGCACCGGGTTCAGCCACAGTACGCCCGCCACCAGCACAATCAGGCCAAGCAGGTTGAAGGTGATGATCTTGCGCGCCAAAGGCGAGCGGTTGATCGAGATAAAGCCACGCCGTCGGCTCCGCGCCCACATGGCGGGGTCGGAGTCGCTTTGCGGCGTTTCCCAATCTTCGCCCAGGACAAGATCATTGTCCCGAACGGGCTTGGCCTCACGCATATCGATTTCGGACGCGAGGGTCATTATTCCTCGTTATATCTATATCCGATGCCATACAGCGTCTCGATTGCCGAAAATTCGTTATCGACAGACCGCATTTTTTTGCGAAGACGCTTGATGTGGCTGTCGATCGTACGGTCATCAACATAGACTTGGTCATCATAGGCGACATCCATCAACTGATCGCGACTTTTCACGAAACCGGGCCGCTGCGCAAGCGCCTGCAACAGCAGAAATTCCGTCACAGTCAGTGAAACATCCATGTTTTTCCACGACACAGAGTGACGCAAAGGATCCATCGACAATTCACCACGCACCATGATTTTGCTGGCTTCCGTTTCGCCCACTTCACCAGTTTCGATGGCATCCTGACGCCGCAATAGGGCGCGGATCCGTTCGACCAGCAGGCGCTGTGAAAACGGTTCCTTGACGTAGTCATCAGCGCCCATACGCAGGCCCAGAACCTCGTCGATCTCATCGTCTTTAAAGGTCAGAAAAATCACCGGCATGGTGGTTTTCTGGCGCACGCGTTGCAACAGGTCCATCCCATCCATACGCGGCATTTTGATATCAAATACGGCCATATCCGGCAGACGCTTGTTGAATGCATCCAGCGCCGCCTGACCGTCATTATAGGTTTCGACCTCAAAGCCTTCGGCCTCAAGTGTCATAGAAACGGACGTCAGGATATTCCTGTCGTCGTCGACCAACGCAATCCTCGACATGGGGGATTCCTTATACTGCTCTGGTTGTTGCCTGTTTTTTTTCTTACTATTCAAACTCCGGCCTTTGGAATCAACTGCTAAGTGCGAATCACAGGCGCCTACCCCCGCATTGAGGCACGAAAAGTGGTAACCAATGGCTAATTTACCTCACTTTATGTCCTTAATGTTACAAATATCCCGATCCAAAACAGGCGGATCGTGGAATGGTTGCGCTAACCTTAATTTGGTTGCGCTAACTGTGCGGATGGGTCCTGTTCACTAGCAATTTCACCCTGTTATACCAAATCATCGGGCGGAGTGAGCCGCCCCACGGGCACAAAACCCTTAATACTGTCACACGTCGCACTGCAATTTTGGTGGAGGAAAACGACATGGAAACCGGACGGGTCAATCCGCAGCACCGCTTGGAAGATCAAGGCATCACGGGGCTGGGTCATGTCTATTACAACCTGATAGAGCCAGCCTTGGTTCAAAGCGCGATTGAGCGTGGCGAAGGCACATTGGGCAAAGGCGGCACATTGCTTGTCGAAACCGGTAAGCACACCGGGCGCTCTCCAAAAGATAAATTTATCGTTAAAACACCGTCGGTCGAGCCCAACATTTGGTGGGAAAACAACGGCGCGATGGACCCAGAGGCCTTTGACCGCCTTCACGCCGATATGCTGGAACATATGAAGGGCCGCGATTATTTCGTGCAGGACCTTTATGCAGGGGCAGATCCTGCGCACCGTCTGGATGTGCGCCTTGTCAATGAGTTGGCGTGGCACAACCTGTTCATCCGCCACATGCTGCGCCGTCCCGCGCGCAACCAGTTGGATGATTATGTCCCGGAATTCACCATCCTGAACTGCCCGACCTTCAAGGCAGATCCAGAACGCCACGGCTGTCGGTCCGAAACCGTAATCGCCGTACATATGGACAAGAAACTGATCCTGATCGGCGACAGTGAATATGCGGGTGAGAACAAGAAATCCGTCTTTTCACTGCTGAACTACATTCTGCCGGAAAAAGGAGTGATGCCGATGCATTGCTCTGCCAACCATGCGCCGGGCAATCCTGTGGATACGGCGATCTTCTTTGGCCTCAGCGGCACCGGCAAAACGACGCTGTCCGCTGACCCAAATCGCGTGCTGATCGGTGACGATGAACATGGCTGGTCGGATCGTGGCTCTTTCAACTTTGAGGGCGGGTGTTATGCCAAGACCATCAGCCTGAGCAAAGAGGCAGAACCAGAGATCTACGCAACCTGCGAAATGTTCGGCACGGTGATCGAGAATATGGTCCACGATCCAGAAACGCTGGAACTGGACTTTGAGGACGACAGCAAGACCGCCAACATGCGCTGCGCCTACCCGATGGAGTTCATCTCTAACGCGTCGACAACGGCGTTGGGCGGACATCCAAAGAATATCATCATGCTCACCTGTGATGCGTATGGCGTGCTGCCCCCGATTGCACGGCTGACACCAGCGCAGGCAGAATACCACTTCCTCTCTGGCTTCACCTCCAAGGCACCCGGCACGGAAATCGGCATCGTTGAACCAATCCCAACGTTTTCGACCTGCTTTGGCGCGCCGTTCATGCCGCGTCGTCCAGAGGTCTATGGTGCCTTGCTGCGCAAGAAGATCGCAAAGCACGGCGCGACCTGCTGGCTGGTGAACACCGGCTGGACAGGCGGCGCCTTTGGAACCGGCTCGCGGATGCCGATCAAAGCCACCCGTGCCCTTCTTAGTGCGGCGCTGGACGGAACGCTGGCAGAGGTCGAGTTCCGCAAGGATCCTAACTTTGGGTTCGAGGTGCCTGTCAGCGTGCCCGGTGTCGCCACGATCCTTCTGGATCCGCGCCGCACATGGGACGATGCCGAGGCCTATGACATACAGGCCGCGAAACTGGTCAGCATGTTCGCCGCAAATTTCGAGCAGTATCTGGCCCAGATCGACGACGACGTAAAAGCGATCGCCATCGGATAGACACCCGTTTGGTTCCGTGCGGCACGATCCTGCACAGACGCATTCTGACGCTTCCAGCCTGACCGGGAAACGGTTAGGCTGGTAGTATGTTTGGCAAAATGAAATTCTGGATAGCTTGCGGCTGCGTTTTGGCCGCGTCCCCCGTTTCTGCGAATATCGTCACTTTTGGCGCAGAATCCGCAGACTTCGGTGTCTATTGCGCCGTTGACGCCGATGTCGAGGTTCCCGCCGAGGGCACGATCTCTGGTGTTGTGAACCTTGTGACCGAACCGCCTCACTTTGAACGCCGAATAAATCTGGTGCCCGCCCAGATCGGGATCGGCTTTGGCGTCCATCTGATGGTCTCGCCGGACTATCAAGGCCAGATTGTCGTACAAACCATCCATCCCCCCATGGGACCAGAGGGCGTCACCCACGAAAGCTGGGTCACCGAGGTAACAGAGGATCGGATGGCCCTGCATGGGTTCAGCTTTGAGTACGACTATGAAATGGTGCGCGGCGATTGGTCGATTTCCGCCTCTGTCGATGGGCGTCTGATCTATCACGCGGACTTCATCGTGGTTGATCCCGCCACGGTTCCCCCCGTCGCCTGTACCGGGCAAATGCTAAGCTAGGGCAGTGCTGCACCTGCACGATGCTCTATGGTATGGCCCTATAGAACCCACCCGAAACTTCCGTCACGCAATTTAAAATCGTTTTTTTGAAATTTAACGTATTTTAATTGCGCTGCAACTGCGAAATGGGTAAACTACCGGAAACCAAAAGAGGGAGACCGCACAATGGCACATGACGGACAGGACATGACCACCCAACTAGCCCTTTTGCCGGATCTTCTGGCGATCACGGCGCAGGCGATTGCCCCGGCCAATACCCTGCTGGACCGCGCGGTTACCATCGTAAAAGCCCATGTCAGCCTTGGCGGCAAGATTTCTGCCAACGCCTTGGAAGAGCATCAAACCGCCGTGCATGGCCTTGCCTGGCTCGCCACATATGTCGAATCCCTGCGTCAAATGCAGGGCTGGGCCGAACGCCTAGAGGCAGACGGCAAATTCGGCGAGATCGAGCAGCTGATCCACCAGATCGCCTTTGGCGAATACCTATGGCAGATGTATGGTGGCATCCCGATAAGCCAGAACGAAATAATCCGCCCGCAGGACATGGGCCTGACGCAGGATGACCAGCGCCTGCTGATGACCCCCGCCGTCATGTCGCTGACCCAGAACGGCAACACTCAGGCCGCGCGGATGCGTCTTGTGGAACTGATGCAATCCAACGACGGGCGCGCCACTGTCGGGGCCTCTGGTCTGGACGACGAGTTGGAAATGATCCGCGACCAGTTCCGCCGTTTTGCCGATGAAAAAGTCGTGCCCTTCGCTCATGACTGGCACCTGAAGGACGAATTGATCCCGATGGAAATCATCGAGGATCTGGCAGAAATGGGTGTCTTTGGCCTGACCATCCCCGAAGAATTCGGCGGGTTCGGCCTGTCCAAAGCCTCTATGGTCGTGGTCAGCGAGGAATTGTCGCGCGGATATGTTGGCGTCGGTTCTCTTGCTACGCGCTCTGAAATCGCGGCAGAGTTGATCCTCTGCGGTGGCACCGACGCGCAAAAGGAAAAATGGCTGCCGGGTCTGGCCTCTGGTGAGATCCTGCCCACGGCTGTTTTCACCGAACCCAACACCGGCAGCGACCTAGGCGCGCTGCGCACCCGCGCCGTGAAATCAGGTGATGACTACACCGTCACCGGCAACAAGACATGGATCACACACGCCGCACGCACCCATGTGATGACGCTGCTGGCCCGCACCGATCCGGACACCACCGATTATCGCGGGCTGTCCATGTTTCTGGCCGAAAAGACCCCCGGCACGGATGAGGCCCCCTTTCCGACCGAGGGCATGACGGGTGGCGAAATCGAAGTGCTCGGCTATCGCGGGATGAAGGAATACGAACTGGCCTTTGATGGCTTTGCCGTCAAGGGCGAGAACCTGCTGGGCGGGGTCGAGGGTCAGGGGTTCAAGCAGTTGATGCAGACCTTTGAAAGTGCGCGCATCCAGACAGCCGCCCGCGCCATCGGTGTGGCGCAGAACGCGATGGAGGTCGGGATGCAATATGCGGTGGATCGCAAGCAATTCGGTAAATCCCTGATCGCCTTCCCCCGCGTTGCCAGCAAGCTGGCGATGATGGCGGTAGAGATCATGGTCGCACGCCAGCTTACCTATTTCTCTGCCCGCGAAAAGGACGAGGATCGTCGTTGTGATCTAGAGGCTGGCATGGCCAAATTGCTGGGCGCGCGCGTCGCTTGGGCCAGTGCGGACAACGCCCTGCAAATCCACGGCGGCAACGGCTTTGCCCTAGAATACCAGATCAGCCGTATCCTGTGCGATGCCCGTATCCTGAATATCTTTGAAGGGGCCGCAGAAATTCAGGCGCAGGTCATCGCGCGGCGGTTGTTGGGGTAAGGGTGGGGGCAGGCATACGGCACACGTCCCCATCACACCAAATGCAGAGCGCGTCCAGAATTGTCTAGGTCCGGTCTTTGGCTTCCATATCCGGGGCGACGATCACACCGCGCTTCACCATGAAAGACCCGGTGATATATAGCTGCTTGGCGTAGAATTCCTGATCGTCTCCCATGGTGCTGTTCTTGTCATAATTGCGGTTCTTTACCTTTTCCTGCGTCGCGGCCCGCAGTTCGTAGCGATAGACACCGTCGGCGATGCTGCGCCCGCGCAGCTGAAAGACCGGGCTGCCGCGTTCGGCATAGACATCAACGATATCGCCATCCGGCGTGGCCACGCGCATAGAGGCATTGCTGAGCCCGATCCAGTTATCAAACCAGACAGAGTTGGAATTATATGTAAGCCGTGTCTGGAAGGCACTGAGGTTTCAGCTTGACGGCTGGAAGTTCCAGGGAAGCAA
>CALGTJ010000670.1 GCA_937901435.1 uncultured Rhodobacter sp.
GAAATCAGAGACGCTGCATGAAATCGGCGGACAACTTCTTTGACAAACACCGGGTGCCGGCCGCACCACTTCGAAACTGAACTGCGGAATGCGATTGCCAAAACGCGCAAGATCAAGATCCTCCAGCACCACATAGGCCAGACCGCGATAGGCCGGAACCGTGCCCGCGCCCTCGACCGCCTCAATCTTGGGATCCGGCATCTGATCCTGAGAGCCATTGTAGACCCGCATGGTCACATTGCCGGTCTCGACCAACTGCCCATCCGCCCAGATCCGGTTCACACCACTGATCTCGCCCTCACACAGCGCCACCGCAATGCTGATCGAATAGCTGTATTCCTTTGTCTTGGGCGCAGGAGGCGCCCCCTTGCCCCCTCCGGACACCGCCACATGTTCCTGAAACCGCGTCGCCCAGATCACCTGACCCGCAACGCGCATGCGACCGTAGACATGCCCGATCGCCGCGCCTTCGCTGGCCCCGGTCAGACGGAACCGATCCACCTTGCCGGTCTCGATCGCCTCCGATCCCTGCCCCATGATACGCTGGTCAATCACCCGACCAATCGTGGCACCTATCGCGCGCCCCAAAACCCCCGTGGACAGACCCAACAGCGTGCCATTGAGCGCCGTGCCCGCCATCAACCCCACGGCTGACAATACAATCGTCGCCATCAGTTAGCCCCTTTCCGGAAATTTGAATCGCGCCACGATCCGCCTGCGCCATGGCGCCGACAGCGGGCTTTTGATCACCCCATGCCCCGTATAGGCATGTATAAAACTTGGCCGCTCGCTGACCTCGCCCGCAATCCCAAGATGCTTGGCAACGCCGCCATCACGCATCCGAAACAGCAAGACATCGCCCCCAGCCTCAACCTCAGAGCGCAGCAAATGCCGCTGCGCCGCACGCCACAACCGTTCATCCCGCGACGCCTCGCTCCAGTCAGAGGTATAGGCAGGCGTCGCCTCAGGCTCGCCACCATAGACCTCACGCCAGATTCCGCGCAGCAACCCCAGACAGTCGCAGCCAGCCCCCTTGACCGACGCCTGATGCACGTATGGCGTGCCAAGCCAGCCTCGCGCCAGCGTCGCAATCTGCCCATTGATGCTCATTCGCCGCCACTTCCGCCGTAGATCGCAAGACCCTCGTTGAACAAACTGCCACCATCCAGAACCTGCCCTTCCGCCGGATAGGCCATCAGCCAATCCTCGCCCGGAATATGAGGAAATCCGCGAAAGTTTCTGATATTGTTGAACTTCAACCGACAGGTTTCAGATCTCCGATCACACCCGGCCTCAAGCCGGATCTGATCGCCCACGGCAATCTCTGCTCCCAGGGCCTGCCACAACTCGACACGGCGCCCCGCGCCAGACAGGCGGTCATTCTTGATCAATGCCACCAGCCCCGCCGCCTTGCCGGTCAAAACCCGCACGCGCCCCTTTTCGAACCAGCGGTCATCAAATTCATCCAGACCCGCAAAGCGCAACACCTTGCGGTCGGTCACATCCTCGACCAAAGGTTCGCTGAAATACCCCGGCGCATCCAGATCGACACCGCAGTCACCATCCCCCAGCACCGCAGAGCACGGTGCCTGATACACCCGCCCAAAAGGCTGGTTCAGCGCCTCGGTTACCCCGCGCAATTCCGCCTGAAACGCGCCATTGGCCCGCTTGATCTCGCCCAGCGTTCCGCGAAACTGCACGATCCGCTCGCCCACATCGGCCCAATTCACCAACCAGGCCGTCCTCAGATAACTCGGATAAAAAATCCTCAACCACTTCCAGCTTCGCGGATGCGAGCAAGGCGGCTCCCGATCTCAGATCGGGCGGCGTCAAAGTCGAGGACGTAATCGTTAACGATCCCAGATTTCTTTTTGTGCAACTCAAAGACACGGTTTCTCTCCTGAAGCAGAAATTTAGTGGCCTGCATCGCCTCTGGGACAGCCGACTTTAACGTAGGCAGCCCCTCTAATTCATCTCTCTCAAGTTTGTCGCAGATTTCTGACAAAGCTCTAATTGCTCTGACAAAAAGCCGCTCTGCCACCGACAGACAATCTTCTGCGTCCAATTCGGCCCTCAGCTCTGATGTAGTCATGTGGGAAGCTTGCCTCTCAACGCTTGCTCCGCACGAGAAAAACAAAAAAAGCGACCCGCTGGGGCCTATCCCCGTGATCGCTCTCTCATTTCTTCCAGCATGGCTAAGTTCTACATAAGACCGTTCGCAAAGTAAATATGTTTATTTTTATCAACACCTTAACGCGCCGAACCTTAACAGCGCGTTAATCTTTGCGTCAGTTCCGCTGCGCCTCGATCGCGCGCCATTTGGCAACGTTTTCATTGTGTTCAGCCAAAGTCACCGCAAAAGCATGTCCGCCAGACCCGTCCGCGACAAAGAATATATAGTCGCTTTCATCCGGGTTCAGCGCGGCCTGAATGCTGGCCAGACCGGGGTTCGCAATCGGGGTCGGCGGCAGCGCATCAATCACATAGGTGTTGTAATCGGTGCGTGCCCGCAACTCACTCGCGCGCAAACCACGCCCCAGAACACGCTGGCCCTTGGTGATCCCGTAAATGACCGTCGGGTCCGTCTGCAACCGCATCCCCTGGTTCAACCGGTTGATAAACACCGCCGCCACAATACCGCGCTCGTCAGCAACGCCGGTTTCTTTTTCCACGATAGAGGCAAGGATCAGCGCCTCCTCCGGCGTCTCCAGCGGCAGTCCCTCCGCCCGATTGCGCCACGCCTCTTCCAGACGTTGCGACTGGCGCTGTTCCATCAGTGCCAGCAAATCGCCCCGATCATCGCCAATACTCACCTCGTAACTGTCCGGTGCCAAACGCCCCTCGGGCGGTACGACCGCAACGTCACCGGTCATCAGATCCACGTTCCTCAGACCCTCAACCACCTGCCAACTGGTCACGCCCTCGGCCAATGCAATGCGATACCGCGTGTCGGCCCGAGCGCGCACCTGCGTATAGGCTTCTGGCACCCCTACATCCTTTTCGCGCGGATCAAACTCGACAAGTTCTACAAACCGGTTCGTCGCCGGGTCCAGTTCGCGCACCTGCACGCCAATCCGGTTCACACCCACGCGATAGACAACTTCGGTCCCGCAGGTGCTTGCCCCGCCGCGCGTCACGATGTCCACGATCTCCTGCATAGAGGCACCCTGAGGCACCAAAAAGCTGCCAGCCTTCAGCGCAGCGGACTTGTCCGTATAATCCGCCCCAATGCGAAAGATTCGCGGGTTCGACACAGCGTTCTCTTTGGCAAGATCCTCTGACACCACCGCCATATTAGAGCCGCGTTCAACCCGCAGACAGATCGGATCGACCAGCGGCCCCTGCGCCACATATTCATTCTTGCCCCAACCGATCGCCCCACCGACCGCAATCAGGATCACAATGAACAACGTCAAAGCGTTAGAGGCAATCGCGCGCCACATCAGTCCGCTACCTTCCCGATCACAAGCGAGGCATTGGTGCCGCCAAACCCGAACGAGTTCGACAAGACCACATCAATCTTGCGCGCGTGCTTTGCATTTGGCGCAAGGTTCAGCGTGGTCTCGACCGCCGGATTGTCCAGATTGATCGTTGGCGGCGCGACCTGATCGCGGATCGCCAGTACAGAGAACACAGCCTCGACCGCACCCGCCGCGCCCAGCAAATGCCCCGTGGCCGACTTTGTCGACGACATGGTCGCCTCGCCCGCCTTGTCGCCCAGCAGCCGCTCCACCGCGCCCAACTCAATCGAATCCGCCATCGTCGAGGTGCCGTGGGCGTTGATGTAATCCACCGCCTCCGGCTTTAGCCCCGCCCGCTTCAGCGCCGCCTCCATAGAGCGGAACGCACCATTGCCGTCCTCGCTGGGCGCTGTGATGTGATAGGCATCGCCCGACATCCCATAGCCCAGAATTTCAGCGTAGATCTTGGCCCCGCGCGCGACCGCATGCTCGTATTCCTCCAGCACCACGACACCCGCGCCCTCGCCCATCACGAACCCGTCGCGATCCGCGTCATAGGGGCGCGAGGCCCGCTTTGGCTCATCCGCCCATTTGGTCGACAGCGCCTTGCAGGCGTTGAACCCAGCAATACCCACTTCGCAAATCGGGCTTTCCGCACCGCCGGCCACCATCACTTCGGCATCGCCCCATTGGATCAACCGGGCCGCATCGCCAATCGCATGCGCGCCCGTGGAACACGCCGTCACAACCGCGTGGTTCGGCCCCTTGAACCCGTATTTTATAGAGACCTGCCCCGAGACGAGATTAATCAAAGCGCCAGGAATAAAAAACGGCGACACCCGCCGTGGTCCGCGTTCTTTCAACAGGATCGACGTGTCCTGAATAGACGTCAGCCCGCCGATACCAGAGCCGATCATCACACCCGTGCGCACCCGGTCCTCTTCGTCCTGCGGCATCCAGCCACTGTCCTCGACCGCCTGCTGCGCGGCCGCCATCCCATACAGGATAAACCCGTCCACCTTGCGCTGGTCCTTGGGCTCCATCCAGAGGTTGGGATCAAAGGTGCCGTTGGTGCCATCCCCACGGGTGACCTCGCAGGCATAGCCCGTCCCATACCCTGTCGTGTCAAACTTCGTTATCGGCCCTGCACCGGACTCGCCACTAAGCAAGCGCGTCCAAGTTTCCTCGACGCTGCTGGCCAATGGCGTGACCATTCCAAGACCTGTGACAACCACGCGACGCATGGCGCCCCTCCCTATAAGTATAGACCCATCCGACACCTGTTACAGCAGGCCCGCCCGTCTGGGCAAGGCCACCCGGTCGCAACAGGCCGATTTCGCTGATATTTGCGCAAATCCCGTCGATCACAGGCACCCACGGGCCCCAAATGTGCCAACGGCATATTTGGGGAGCTTCACGCGGGCGCGCCCCGCGCCCTCAATTTTTCCTAAAGAAAACCTGGCCAACTGAGCCCGCGTTTGTTTTTTTTTTTTTTCCGCGTTGTTTTTTATTTTTCCAAAAAGCCAGAGTCGCCAACCCAGCCAGCGT
>CALGTJ010000671.1 GCA_937901435.1 uncultured Rhodobacter sp.
AGCCCTTCAGATAGTCCCGGATGTCCATGGCGCGCTCACTCTATCCCAAATTATCCAACATTTTCAAATGACAGCCCGATACTGGATCGGCCTGCTCTTGTATCTTTACCGGGATTTAACCCTCAAGACAATTTATCCAAGCCTTGCGCGCGCAAAAACCATGCAAAATGACGCAATTTGTCACCGTACAGCAGGACCGCCCGCAGAGGCTCAAGTTCAGTCGCAGGTTTATCCGCCCGGCTCAGCTTCCGTGCGGCTTTTTCCCCAAATGCTTGCGCAGCCGTGACGGCGTGGACTTCTTTTTGTCCTTGTAGGGGTTCTGCTCTGACTGGCTGCGCATGAACAGACGGATCGGCGTGCCCGGCATGTCAAAATCCGTGCGCAAGCCATTGACCAGATAGCGCGCATAGCTTTCGGGCAGTTTTTCGGGATGCGAGCACATGACAACAAAGCCCGGCGGGCGCGCCTTGACCTGAGTCATATACCGCATCTTGATCCGCCGCCCCCCCGGCGCAGGCGGTGGATGCGCCTCTAACATGCCGTTCAGCCAGCGGTTCAGATGCGCCGTTGTGATGCGCCGGTTCCAGACCTCGTGGGCCTTCAGGATCGCCTCTTGCAGCCGGTCCAACCCCTTGCCCGTCAGGGCAGAGACCGTCACCAAAGGCGCGCCGCGCAATTGGGGTAAAAGCCGTTCAAATTCTGCGCGCAGACCCTTGAGCTTTTCCTGCTTGTTCGGCTCGGCATCCCATTTGTTGACCGCGATGACCACGGCGCGACCCTCACGCTCTGCCAGATCGGCGATGCGCAGGTCTTGCTGTTCGAACGGGATTGCCGCATCCAGCAGGACCACGACCACCTCGGCAAACTTGACCGCGCGCAACCCGTCAGAGACTGACAGTTTTTCCAGCTTTTCCTGAATCCGCGCCTTCTTGCGCATCCCCGCCGTGTCAAAGATGCGAACTGGCAGGCCGTCCCATTCGGTCATCACCGAAATCGCATCGCGGGTGATCCCGGCCTCGGGTCCGGTCAACAGGCGCTCTTCGCCGATGATCTTGTTGATCAGGGTGGATTTGCCCGCATTGGGCCGCCCGACAACCGCGACCTGCAACGGCTTCGCCTTGGTCGGCACGCGGGGCTGGCCAAGTTCAAGATCGTCATCGCTGACATCGACATCCGTTTCCGGCTCGTCCGTTCGGGCGCGCTCAAGGAACCCGTCAGAGATCGGCATCAGTTGCGAAAACAGATCGTTCAGGCCTTCGCCATGTTCTGCGGACAGACGAATCGGCTCGCCCAATCCCAGCCCATAGGCCTCAAGCACACCTGCATCGGCGGCGGCACCCTCTGCCTTGTTGGCGGCGAGGATCACATGGGCGCTTTTCTTGCGCAGGATGTCGGCAAAGATCTCGTCTGCGGGCAGGATCCCGGCACGCGCGTCCACCATGAACAGGCAGACATCGGCCATTTCCACCGCGCGTTCGGTCAGCTTGCGCATCCGACCTTGCAGGGATTCGTCTGTGGCCTCTTCGAGCCCTGCCGTATCGATCACGGTAAAGCGCAGATCGCCCAGACGCGCGGCGCCTTCGCGCAGATCACGGGTGACGCCGGGCTGGTCATCGACCAAGGCCAGTTTCTTGCCGACAAGTCGGTTGAACAATGTGGATTTGCCGACGTTCGGACGACCGACGATGGCGAGGGTGAAGGACATCAGGGTTCCCTTAGAACAAAAGCGTAAGGCGCGTGCTATGCGACACCGGATTTTCGTAGGAAATCCGTTTATCAGATTTTCGAGGAAAATCTGCGCCCGGCTGCACCGTCAGCCGCGCCTGCTACACCCTTTCGCGCCTAACGGAAAGCGTGAAGCTGTCCGCGCGCAGAGACCACATACATTGTATTTCCCGCCACGGCCATCGACGAGGCCGCACCGCCGGGCAAGGCCACGGACTGACGCTCGTCGCCAGTGGCCGGATCATAAGACATCAGCGTGCCATCATCCGAGGCCACCCACAGGCTGCCCCCGGCCAGAACAGGGCCGAAATGGGCAAAGATCGCCTTGGATCGTTTCGCGCGCGGGCGCTTGAAATAGGACAACTCCTTGCCCCAGACACGTTCGCCCGTCGCCGCATCCAACCGGATCAATTCCGCCTGATCCGAGACCATAAAGACAGAGTTATCCGCGACCGTCATCGGACCAACCGCGCCCTCGCGCGAGGTCCACAGGCGCTCGCCAGAGTTGAGCGCCAGCGCAACCGCCCGCCCTGACTGATTCGCGGTATAGATCACGTCATTAACCACGACCGGGTCGGCGGTGATATCGGTGATATTCGCATAGGACCGTCCCAACCGCTTGCCGGAAACGGCAGAACCCCAAAGGCGCACACCGCCCTGACGCAGGGTGGCCACCACCTCGCCTGAGCCGAAGGGGAAAATAGCGATACGGTCGGTCACCGCAGGGGACGCACCGCCCACAAAGCCCGACGCGGTTGGCGTTCCGGGCAGTTCCCACTGGACCCGTCCGTCTTTTGCATCGATGGCCCAGGCCCGGTTGTCGCGGCTGATCACATAGACCAGACCGTCAACCACCGTCGGGCTGGCCGAGGCAGGCGCATCCAGCGACTGCCGCCAAAGTTCTGCGCCGGACCCCGCGTCCATCGCGATCACCTGGCCAAACCCGGTTGTCGCAAAGACCTTGCCATCTGCAAAGGCGACGCCGCCACCAGAGGCGTCGTCCTGCCGTTCTTCGGGTGGGGTCAGATCACGCGCCCAGAGTGTCGCCCCGTTGGTCGAGGTCGCCGTGACCCGAGAGCGGCTGTCGAGCGTATAGACCTTGCCGTCCGCCACAATCGGGTCGGCGGTCAGACGGTGACGGCGGCTGTTGCCCTGCCCGACAGACGCCGTCCAGACAAGCTGTGGCGCGGCGGCAAGGGCAGCATGGGCCGCGCTGTGCGCAGGTCCGCCCGCTGTATGGGTCCAGGACGTTGCAGCCACCGTGGCAGGCATCGAAAACGCCATGCCCGCTGTGCCCGTTTCGCCGTCGCCAAAACTGGAAGGATTTGCGGCGCTGGCCGTGACGGTGGGGCGGATTGGCAACCGCTCTCCCTCGAGGATGACTTCTTTGTCGCCGCATCCCGCGAGGACGCCCAGCATTCCCAGCATAACGAGGCTTTTATACGTGTTCATGGCTCGCGTCTCCCACTCGAAATATGGTGTAACACCGTATCTCTACTACGACAACTGGTTCCAGCACGCCCGACACTGCGGTCGCGTTCACGCCGGAGCCACCTCACCCCCAAGGGCCACGATCAATTGCGACACCCGGCGCTGCAATCCCTGCGAGGCTTCATTGTCTTCCAGCAGAGCGCGAAGACGGGTCAGGGCCGCACTTGTCTCGCCTTGTTCAATCTCGGCCAGCGCGATCTGCTCTTCGGCCAGAACGCGGAACGGCGCGCCCGCAGTGGTCAGGGGCATCAAAGCTGTGATGCGCTCGGCAGGTCCGGTCTCTGAGGCGCTCAGAATCACCCATT